>JAXHSZ010000487.1:0-17521 GCA_034190725.1 Thermodesulfobacteriota bacterium | reverse complement strand
ATTTTAACCGCAGGAATATATTGAATATTTTGAGGATTAAAATTTTTATCTGACGCAGAGATTGGCGAAAAAGACAGTTTTCGTTCGGGCACTATGTACTCCTTTGGTCTATGGCGTCATTAGCAAGTCTGTCAGCATGACGGTTTTGCTCTCTATTTATGTGATTAATATCATATGCATCAAATTTTTTCAACAGGTCATTTACCTCTTTATGGAGTAACATCAATTCCTTATTCCTGACACTATAGGTCCCTTTGAGCTGTTTGACCATCAATTCGGAGTCAGAGAAGATACGGATCCTTCCTCCTCCCAGTTTCAAAGCTTCCTCGAGTCCATAAATCAAAGCACGATATTCTGCGGTATTATTCGTATTCATGCCAAGATATTTTTTCAACTCTCGAGTTGCATTCCCTTTTACATCATGAATGACGACTCCCGCCCCTGACTCACCCGGATTCCCCTTACAGGCACCGTCTGTTTCAAGGATAAAGTCATAGTGATCATCTGACACAGGCATATCCATTCTTCTTTTATATAATTCGGCTGACTCTCTCAGTATCCTCTGGATATCCTCCAAAGAAACCATAGGAAATCTATGATTCGTCTTTATGAAACTGAGGGAATCTGACAGATCATTCAATACTTCTATCTTTAATTTATCAGGTATTTCTTCTTTCATCTATCTCTTCTCAGACGGATTCAAATGTGCCTTCACGTCGGCAACTTCTCAGAAAGTTACTCCTATTTTTGATGAAATGATACACAGATTATAGGTTAGTATCCATCCAGAAATGAGATATTTCCTGCAAGGTCAAGAAAAACGAATATTTTAACCGCGGGAATACATTGGGTATGTAGGGGCACGTTGCTACGTACCCTTACATCTGAGTCTGATGCAGAGATTGCGAAAAATAGCCATTTATGGATGGGCACTAGGTTATGTATCGTTTGTAAAGTAAAGGAGTCTATTACAATTCGGGCAAGAAAGAAGTTCATCTCCTCTTTGTACGTCATTGTATAGTTGAGGTGGGATATCCATATAACATCCCTGACAAAATCCATCCTTTGCCTGAACAACGGCAATTCCCTGTCTGTGTTTTCGTATATTCTCATATGTCTTGAGTATTTCCGAATCTATATCTGAGAGAAGTTCATTTCGTGATTGAGTTTTTTCTCCAAGCTCTATTTCGAATTCCTCAAGTTTCTCTGCAAGTGCGCTCTCCTCTTTTTCGCATTCTATTGTCATTGTCTTTAGATTTTCTTCTTCACCTACCAGCTCTTTTTTCAATATATCAAGTTCCTCCAGGATGATAAGGATATTCTCTTCCTCTTCACTGTTGGATTCCTTTGCCATAGCTATTTCTTTCAATGCTGCATGATACTCCTTATTTGATTTAACTAGCAACAGTTTTTCTTCGGATTTTTTTATCCTTACAATCTCTTGTTCCAGATTTCTCTCTTTTGACCGTCTCTCTTGCTCTAGGTTTTTGAGTCTTTCCCTCTTTTGATCATTAATACTCTTCTCTTTCCTTAACTTTTCCCTCAATGATTCTATTTTCTGTGGATAATTAACCTTTGCCTCCTGAATCCTTCCGATGTTTGAATCCAGATCTTGTAGCTTTACCAACACATTAAGATACTCTTGCAACACTCTCCTCCTCGATAACGATTTGTAATATATATCCAAGAATAAAAAAAGTGCACCAAGAAGGTGCACTTCCAACTGCAATGCCTTATCTCTTTTCTATGAATTTGTATTCGTTCAAAAACCTTTCCCTACTACTATCTGCTGGCATAGTGGTGGGCCCACCTGGGTTCGAACCAGGGACCTACCGGTTATGAGCCGGTGGCTCTTCCAACTGAGCTATGGGCCCTTAAGAGAGTAAGAGGTAATAACTTCTTCAGAGCATAAGGCTTCAAAGCCCATAGAAAACAATAAACAAATCAAAAACCTTTGTCAAGTAAAAAGGAAGGATCACTTTTCCACAAAGCTCTTGAGCCTCTTACTTCTGCTTGGATGCCTTAACTTTCTAAGAGCCTTTGCTTCAATTTGTCTGATTCTTTCTCTCGTAACATCGAAGTCTTGACCGACTTCTTCCAGTGTATGATCCGCTTTCTCTCCTATCCCAAACCTCATTCTCAAGACCTTCTCTTCTCTGGGTGTAAGAGTAGCAAGCACTTTTCTGATCTGTTCTGAGAGATTGAGGTTTATAACTGCATCACCTGGAGATGTGATCTTTTTGTCCTCAATGAAGTCCCCAAGATGGCTGTCCTCCTCTTCACCTATGGGAGTCTCCAGTGAAATAGGCTCTTTTGCGATCTTCAGGACCTTCCTCACCTTATCGAGAGGCAATTCCATCTTCTCTGCGATCTCTTCAGGTGTTGGTTCTCGACCCATCTCCTGAACAAGGTAGCGAGATGTTCTGATAAGTTTGTTTATTGTCTCAATCATGTGAACTGGGATTCTGATTGTTCTGGCTTGATCAGCTATAGCCCGAGTAATGGCCTGACGAATCCACCATGTGGCATATGTACTGAATTTGTATCCTCGTTGATATTCAAATTTATCAACTGCCTTCATCAAACCAATATTCCCTTCTTGAATGAGATCAAGAAACTGGAGACCCCTGTTTGTATACTTCTTCGCTATGCTTATTACGAGGCGCAGATTCGCCTCTATGAGTTCCGTCTTTGCCGATTTTGACTTGATTTCTGCGTCGTTAATCTTTCTGATTGTCCTTCTCAACCTACTGGCTGACAACTCTGACTCGATCTCCGCTCTTTTAATTTTCCTCTGGGCATTTCTTATTGTCCTCTCCAAATCTTCCAGCCTTGCAGTGCTCGGAAGCACCTTCTCTAAATGCCCATAGAATTCGGTCTCCTCTGCTCTTTTCATCTGTCTGACCAGTTTTTTAATATCGTTGAGTTCTACCCCAAAAACCCTTTCACATTCTTTGATTTCCCTTTCAGCTTTTTCAATCCGCTCATTGAGACTCTTTAATCTCTGAACTATTCTTTCTATCTGTTTCCGGTTGAGACCCATATCCAGTAAAATATTGACTGTCTTTTCTTTGTTTTCAATCAATTCCCTGCGGAGCTGTTCCTTATAGAGGGATCTCAGTTCATCCTCCATTAACAGCCTCATAATCTCTCTGTTTCTTTCACTGAGTTCCTTTGTTTTGCCGGTGAGGTATAAAACCCTCTGAGTATGATATTCCGAATCAAGATGACCTTCTTCTTCATGATCCTTAATGATGTCTCTGATGTTAATCTTGCCTTTTTGTAATTTTTCACCGAGAGCGACCACTTCCTTCACTGCTATGGGTGATTCCAGTACCGCCTCTACAACTTCCTTTTCCCCTTCCTCAATCCTCTTAGCTATTTCTACTTCCTCTTCTCTTGTCAGCAAAGACACAGACCCCATCTCGCTGAGATACATCCTTACAGGATCATTACTTCTCCCATAGGGCTCTTCTTCCAGTTCAATTTCGTTCTCTTGTTCCTCCAACTCGGTAATCTTTTCCTTTGGAACTTTCCCCTTCTGAACAGCATCTACTATCTCGATATCCATCTCATCAAACATGACCATAAGATCATCGATCTGCTCTTCGGAAACAATATCAGAAGGTAATATGTCATTGACCTCATCATACGTCAGAAACCCTTTTTCTTTACCTATATCAATGAGTTGTTTTACCTCTTCTATCTTTGTCTTCTTGGGCATCAAGACTCCTCCTTGTAAATACTTCCCTTGCAGATGGAATGGACTTCCGGAAATCATTTTTGCATATCCTATGTGTTAAGGGGTGAAAAAGCCCGTCTGTAATCTCTTTGCTTGTCCATAAGCTTTTGCCTAGACACCAAGAATTCCCTCCAACGCACATCATCCTTTCTCTTCTGGGCCTCCTTTATCCTTTGGTCCAATACTCGAATCTCATGCCTTACCTTGTTCATACGTATCTTACAAATACAGTTTTCTAGGGTTTTGTCCACATCCAAAATGCTCTCTTCTTCCAGAAGGAACTGGGACACTAATCCTCTTGAACTCTCATCCTCTAAGAGATTGATGATCTTTATGGGCTCCAGCTTTCCTTCTTTATTGAAAACGTCTAAAAAGAGAAGACCTATATGTCGGTAACTCGTATTGGTAAACTCTTCAATAATTCCTTCCTCCCGGATTGTGTGGACTACATCGTCTCTTAACAACATAAGTTGCAGTAAAAGTCTCTCTGCGAGGTCATCATCTATGGCTTGAAAACCCTCCCCCCTCAAATCGATCTCTTTTTTCTTCGTCCCAACAGGTTTCAAAAGGACAAAGGTGTCCCTCAAACCCAATCGACTGCTCACCTCTTGGGCATAAAGTTCCCTCTCTATCTCGTCACTTATGCTCATTAAAATCGGTGAGACCTCTTTTATCATATCTCTCCTTCCTTCCACAGAAGATATGTCATACTTCTTCATGGTCTGGTTGATGACAAATTCAACCAAAGGTATTGAACCGGCTATAATCTCTAGAAAAGCCTCTTTCCCTCTTTCTCTGACAAAACTATCAGGATCATAACCGGACGGAAGAAGGCCGATCTTTGGTGAAATCCTTTGCTTTAAAAAAATTTCAAGACTCCTGGCTGCTGCTTTCTTCCCCGCTTCATCAGCATCGAAAATGGTTATCATATTCTTGGTGTATCTCTTCAAAGTATCTATGTGGTATTGAGTGAGAGCGGTCCCCAGAGTTGCTACAACGTTTTTTATACCATACTGATTCAATGCTAAAAGGTCAAGGTACCCCTCCACTATGATAACCATTTCATTACTTCGTATGAGATCCTTAGCAATATTGAGCCCATAAAGGCTTTTGCTTTTATGATATATAGGAGATTCAGGAGAGTTGAGATACTTGGGGAGATCATCATTCAAGACTCTCCCGCCGAAACCTGCTATCTTGTTATGAATATTGATTATCGGAAAGATTATCCTTCCTCTGAAACGATCGTAGAATCCTCCTGCTTTTTTGGGGATCTGCAATCCTACTTCTTCAGCCAGCGAAAAGGGAACCTCCTTTTTTGTAAAGAAATTTGACAACCCATTCCATACATTCGGTGCATACCCCAGTCTGTGGTCGGCTATCACCTCACTCCCTATCCCCCGACTCTGTAAATACTCCCTCGCCTCCTTTCCATCTTCCTCGTTTTTTAGGATATGATGATAATAGAAAGCCGCCATATTATTTAATTCAAATAGTTTCTCTTTTTTTGTTGTTTCTTTCTTCTCTGTCTCCGAGATTCTTGCTCGGGGAATGCTGATCCCATATCTCTTTGCAAGCTCCCTTGTGGCTTCAGGAAATGAGAGGTTATCCATCTTCATGATAAAACTGAAGACATTGCCCCCGGCATTGCATCCGAAACAATAAAAAACCTGCTTCTCCTCATTCACGGTAAAGGAAGGGGTCTTCTCTGTATGGAAAGGGCACAATCCTTTGTAGCTTCTTCCTGTTTTATCGAGAGAAACATAATCCGAGACAACATCGATAATATTTGCTCTCTCTTTGATTTCTGCAATCTTTTCGTCAGGAATGTAACCGGTCACAGTATTTGATTCCTCCTCAATCAAGCTCTGATTCCAACGACAGTAACACCGGCCCCACCATGCGAAAGGTCTGCTGAAAAAAATTTTTCAACAAAACTGTGGTTACTCAGATACTCTCTTATGGCTTCTCGCAACCTCCCGGTTCCTCTCCCATGGATAATGTCTAATTCCGTCATACCGTTGAGTATCGCCCTGTCTATAGCCTTGTCCACCAAAGGTAAAGCATCGTCCACTCTCAGTCCTATCACATTGATTTCACTCTTTTTTTCTGATACAGGTTGGTCAAAGGAGATTTCTCCATTGAACACATGATCATCCGATCCACTCTCATAAGCCTTTTCAAGATTGTTTATGCGGGCTTTCACTCTCAGATTTCCAATGAGCACATCAACCTGATCTGACTCCTTTTGGGTGTTTATCACAACTCCCTCTTTGTTAAGAGAGGTGATCTTTACAGCGTCTCCCTTCCTGAGACTTGAAAGGAGTTTTCTCTCTTCTCTTTCAGTGGGAACTGGCCTTAAAAAATGTATTTCCTTACGGAGACTTTTCAGTCTCTGAGAAGGTTCAAATGATCTGTACTCACCTCTCTTCTTGAGATCCTTTACGATTTGCTTTGCTTCTTTTTCTGTTTTTCTTAAAACTTCCTTTGCCTTCGCCCCAGTTTCCAATAAAATCCTGTCTTTTTTCTCTCTGATCTTGTTCATCAGAGATTCCACTTGCTTCTGGTATACCAAAGTTTGCTCCCTGATCTTTGCAATCTCATTTTTTTCTTCGATGATCGCTCTTTGATATTCTTCAAGGGCCCTCATCAACTTTGACGCATTGCTGTTTCTGTCCTCCACATAATTTTTCGCATTATTCAGGATTTCATGTGGTATACCCAGTCTCTCGGCAATCACCAGTGCATTACTCTCTCCTGAAGTTCCGTATATGAGACTGTATCTGGGTTGCAGCGTTTCTGAGTCAAACAAAACCGATACATTCATCACATCCTTATTAAGATATGCATATGCCTTCAATAATTCAAGATGGGTAGTGGCAACAATACTGGCCCCTTTTTTCCTTAGATAGTCCAATATTGCCATGGCCAGTCCGGCTCCTTCATGAGGATTTGTACCCACTCCCAACTCGTCTAATAAAACCAAAGATGATCCATCGACCCTGTTCAAAATCTCAACGATCTGATACATTCGGGAGGAGAAGGTACTCAGGCTCTGCCCAATATCCTGTTCGTCACCTATGTCGGCGAATATGGCATCAAAGACTGATGTCTCACTATAGTTGGACACAGGAATATGGAGACCGGCCTGCGCCATTAAGGTTAAAATGCCCACAGTTTTTAAAGCGACGGTCTTGCCTCCTGTATTTGCTCCTGTAATGATCAGTGTATTACATCTCTTATCAAAATGAATATCAATAGGTACAGCATCTTTCTCCTCATCCTGTGAAGAAAGAAGCAAGGGATGATATGCACCTATCAGATTCACCCTTCCTCTGTTATTCAACAGTGGTTTGTTTGCATTGAATTCAATACTGTATCTTGCTTTGGCATATGTGAGATCTGTGTGCCCTAAAAGTTTCAGGTTTGCAAGAATTTCTTCAGAATTGTTCCTTATCAATTGAGTCAGGTTCTTTAGAATGAGCAGCTCTTCATCTTTTTCTCGTTTAAGGAGAACGCCTAATTCGTTATTCAGTTCTATAGTTGAGAGAGGCTCAACAAAATACGTGGCCCTGCTATGGGAATGATCGTGAATAATGCCTTGAATATGGCCTTTGTAATCCGACTTCAAAGGGATAACATATCTTCCGTTTCTGATGGTAATGATCCGTTCTTGAAAGAACGATTGCATTGAATCCGAAGAAAACAGACTCTCAAGGGAATTCTGTATCTTCATCCTCAGCTTCTTTATGTTTTCTCTCGTCTTTTTCAGCTCCGGACTCGCGTTGTCCAATATGTTTCCCCCGGCTCCCACACTTTGCTCTATTCTGCTTTCCACATCAGGCAATGTGATGAACCTGCTCCCTATTTTATTGAGAAGAGGATACCTGTTGTCTTCCAGCTTTGAAAAGAACCTCTTTAACTGATGAGTCGTCTTCAAGGTACTCAGTATATCAAGGAAATCCGATGGATACAGAACGCTCCCTTCAACTTTTGCCCTTGCGACACAACCCTCAATCTCCACGATACCGTGGATGGGGATATCTCCATGGAGAGTAATGACCTCCTTCAATTCAGTCACTTCATCCAGCAGGGTCATGATCCCCTGCATGTTCCCCTGTGGTTTGACTGATTCGCAAAAGGACTTCCCCAAGCTGGAGGTGGCAAATCCCTTGAGCACGTCCAACACATTATAAAATTCAAGAACTTGTAACGTATGTTCATTCATTTTTAGAAGGCGATTCTGAAGATCCTTTTGACTCTTTCCTCAAGTGTAATAATATGAGATGCATAAAGTGTATTTGGAGATGGATGAGTGAATGAAGAGCCTGGAAAGGAATCTTTAATCTGAATCTCGATTTTTTGAGATGAGGTAGTATTAAAAAAATGAATATGGCTGAAATTATAATAAGCAAGTATCCGAGAAAACGAGACATTCACCCGCTCATTTTCAGATCAAAATGGGAACAATAATTGAAATCGGTCATCAGCAGTAACTTAGAGAAAGAACCCTGAGGAGAGAAGAAGACGTGATGTCTTTCAGTTTGACAACCTCTCACGAACTATCTCGTTCACAACCCTTCCATCCGCCTTTCCTGCCAGATCTGCCATCAGAATCTTCATTACCTTTCCAATATCTCTCACACTTTCCGCTTCTGTCTCTTGGATGGCCTTCATCACCTCTGCTTCGATTTCTTCTCTTGAGAGCTGTTTGGGCATAAAAGAGAGCAGTATTTCAAGCTCCGCCTCCTCTTTTCTCACCAAGTCGTCTCTCTTCCCCTGACGAAACTGGGTAATGGATTCTTTTCTCTGCTTTACCAGAGTAGATATGGTCTCTATTATTTCCTTATCGTCGAGTTCTTTTTTCTTTTCAATCTCCTTATTCTTTATGGAGGCACGGATCATCCGAATGGTAGAAAGTCTCAATTTATCCTTGGCTTTCGCAGCTTGTTTCATCTCGTCAACAAGTTTGTCATTCAAAGACATAGATTCATCCCAAGCCCTTCTTCTTTTTCTTAATGCTCTTTTCTCGCTACAAGAGCTTTTCTCTTCCTTTGCACACTCGGCTTTTCATAGTGTTCTTGTCTCTTTACTCCTGACAATATTCCAGCTTTTTCACACTGTTTTTTAAACCTTTTCAGTGCGATCTCAAAGGACTCACCTTCCTTAATCTGAACACTCGGTATTTCATTTTCCCCCTCCCTCCAATGAAAGAGTGTAAAAGAATATAGAGTCGAACAATAATATTCTTAAAAAATATTCAATTATATTATTTGAAAAAATATTTGTCAAACAAAAAGAGCAAAATTTCAAAACTCTGGATCCACAATTTCCTCTCTAGTGTCCATCCAGAAATGAGATATTTTTTGCAAGGTCAAGGAAGACGAAGATTTTAACCACAGGAATACATCAGTTAGTGTCCATCCAGAAATGAGGATTTTTGTTCAAGATCAAGGCATGCGAGAAAAATGACCACAGGCATATGTTTGATATTCCGAGGATTATTTTTTGAGCATAACGCAGATATTGGGCAAAAAGACCATTTCTGGATGGGCACTAGGTATGTAAGGGCACATTGCAATGTGCCCTTACATCTGAGTCCGACGCAGAGATTGCGGAAAATAGCCATTTACAGATGGACACTCTCTAAAGGTGCAAAATACACATTATTGAGGCGATCTTCCTCCGTTTTCAATCAATGCTTCAATAGGTTCCAGACCATATGGGCTTCCTTCTTGTATGGCCTTCAGTACCGTTCCACCTCCTGTAAAGAAATAATACTGAGCATCATCAAGAACCGCAAGATACAGTCCGGGACACAGGTCTTTAAACTCCTGTAATGTATCTCCCCCGCCATACAGTTTTTTTGCCTCTCTGTTTTGGTCAATGGTTCTGTCCAGTGCTTCTGATCCGGCTGCAAAATGTGGCGTGAATCCCATTACAGCATTTACAAAGATTGTCTTTGCACTTCCTATGAGACTGGAGACCCTTTGATCGTCGAAGGATTTTGGATCAACGTCCAAAAGATATCCCAACCTTTTTTTCTCTTTAAAATCATCAATGGATATTGTTCTGAACTTTCCTGGAATCCTTCCTTCAAGAGTATCAGATTCCACCACATAAGGCAGTTCCACAACTTTATGGTTGTCTCTGTCCGTCTCAACCAACTCTTGGGCTGCAAAAACATCAGACTCGGAGACACCTTCTATATGCATATGATACTTGGCACTCAAAAAAGTATTGTATATAACGCCACCCAAAATCAGATGGTCTACTTTTTTGTAAATCTCTTTTAACGGCTCTATTTTCGTATCATATTTGGCACCGGCAACCACCGCCACGAATGGCCTTGCAGGTTCCAACACATGGCTTAAATTCTTTATCTCCTGCTGCATCAGAAATCCCGCGAACGATGGAAGGTATTTTGTAATGTCATATGTAGATGCATGTGGCTGCCAGCTCCCGAAAGCATCATTCACAAAAACATCTGCCAAGCCCGCCAGTTGTAAGGTAAAACTTTGACGAATGCCCCCGTCATCCTCTTCTCCCTGAAACCACCTGGTATTTGGAAGATAGATTCCCCCGATCTTCCTGTTCCTCAGATCTTTAATGGCCAGATTTATGGATGTATCTATGCCCGGAATCCCACTCTTCAAATCTGTGTTGAACCTGGGGATATGAAATTTCGTATGCAGCTTTTTCTCTAAATATTCGACAATGGGTTCTACTGAGTTTTTAGGGTCACAGTGTATTTCCCCTGTCTTTTTATTTCGAGGCCTGCCCACATGACTCATGAGGATAGGGCGTCCGCCTCTTTCCACGATGTTATAGATTGTACCAATTGTACAATCTATCCTGTATGGGTCTCTAATGGTTCCTCCCTTTACCACATTATGGTCTACCCTTAATAAGACCACCTTCTCATCAAGATCAGCATCCTGTATCAAAGGAAGTTTTGAATCAAGACCTTCAGTCATTTCTCTCACCCCCTCTCCAAAAAAAGATGGATTAACATCACCATTCTATCCGAGTGTGAATCTCATCTTCAGGCCATATTTGCCAATCCTCAAACATAAAAATTCCCGGAATAGATTTGACTATTCCTGAGATTTTACGTTTTCGGATCGAACAAATCTGACCTCAATCTCAACGCTGACATGTGATAGTTATCCCTTTACAAACTCTAATATTATCTGCATTTACTTCCGAAATCAAGAAAATTTCTCCGAGTTCAACAATTTGAATCATGGAGCTTCTCCGGGTGATTCGTGTTACTCAACTTTCTAAATTTGTTTTGCAATTTAATGTGTTTCATATTAAAATTAAGGATTCTATGAAGTTTCATATATTCCATTTCACCACGTTATCGGCCGGAATTCTCAACCATGTATTCAAGGTACGGTGTACAAGGATAACTCTCCATTTCTTCCAATACAGACCTGAGGTCAGTGACGATGGGTAATAAAAAGATAAGAATCAAAGGGGCAAGGGAACACAACCTCAAAGATATCAATGTGGAAATCCCCAGGGAGAAACTCGTGGTAATAACCGGATTGAGTGGGTCCGGGAAGTCAACTCTCGCATTTGATACGATTTATGCAGAGGGACAGAGAAGATATGTGGAATCTTTGTCTGCATACGCCAGACAGTTCTTGGAGCAGATGGACAAGCCTGATGTGGATTCCATTGAGGGTTTGTCTCCGGCCATTTCTATCGAACAGAGGGCCGTCAGTAAAAATCCCCGCTCAACAGTGGCCACGACAACCGAGATCTACGATTATCTTCGTGTTCTATATGCCAGAGTGGGAAAGCCCCACTGTTACCAGTGTGGCAAAGAGATCATCTCCCAAACCGTTCAGCAAATCGTAGACCAGGTGATGACACTGCCTGAAAAGACCAAATTTATCATACTATCACCCATTGTCAGAGGGAGAAAGGGTGAATACAAGAAGGAGTTGAACAGGCTGCAGAAGGATGGTTATGTGAGGGTTAAAATTGATGGAGACGTACGAGAGCTGGGTGATACGATTATCCTGGATAAAAATAAGAAACATGACATAGATGTCATTGTAGATCGTCTCATCATCAAAGAAAATTTGGAAAAAAGACTAGCGGATTCCCTTGAGACAGCTCTCAAACTATCAGATGGAATAGTCAAAGTGGAGAGAGTGGGTGGTGAAGAACTTTTTTTCAGTGAAAAGTTTGCGTGCATAGACTGTGGAATCAGTTATCCAGAGATCACTCCACGAATGTTTTCTTTCAATAGCCCATATGGTGCTTGCCCAACTTGTGGAGGCTTAGGGACAACCATGCACTTCGATCCTGAGCTTATCGTGCCGAATCCCAATCTCTCTTTAAGGGAGGGTGCGATTCTCCCGTGGGCAAGAAGAAACTCAAGTTATTTCCATCAGATGCTGGATGCTCTGAGTGACCATTACAATATTGACATTTATATCCCTTTCAAAGATTTGGAAGATGATGTCCAACACGTTCTTCTCAATGGTTCCGGAGGGGAAAAGATCAGGTTCTACTTTGAACTTGATGGGAGGAGAATCTTTCATCACAAAGAATTTGAAGGGGTAATCAGAAATCTTGAGCGCAGATATAAAGAAACGGATTCTGATTTCATTAGGGACGAGATTGAGAGGTACATGAATAATCGTCCTTGTCCCAGGTGCAACGGAGAAAGGTTACGTCAGGAGAGTCTTTTCATTACAGTAAAGGGTATACCGATTTCTCATGTAACGAAACTCTCGATCAGGGAGGCATATGAATTCTTTTCTGATATGAAACTTAACAACAGAGAAATGGAGATAGCCAGGAGAATATTGAAAGAAATTCGAGACAGGTTGAATTTTTTGATGAGTGTCGGGGTGGATTATTTAACATTGGACCGAGTTTCGGCTACTCTCTCCGGAGGAGAAGGACAACGTATACGACTGGCCACCCAGATCGGTTCAAGCCTGGTCGGAGTTCTTTATATTCTGGACGAACCGAGTATTGGATTGCATCAAAGAGACAACATCAGGCTTTTAAATACCTTAAAACGATTGCGGGATATGGGCAATACTGTACTTGTTGTTGAACATGATGAGGAGACTATCCTGTCTTCCGATTTCATTGTTGATATGGGTCCGGGAGCCGGTGTTGATGGAGGGAGGGTAGTCTTCTGTGGTACTCCAGAGGAGATATGTAGAGACAAAAATTCTTTGACAGGGAAGTATTTGTCAGGGAATCTCTCTATCCCAATACCTGCGGAGCGACGTAAACCCAATGAGAAGATGTTGTTTGTCAGAGGAGCATCCGAAAACAATCTGAAAAACATATCCGTTCAGATCCCGTTGGGACTCTTTAACTGTGTTACAGGAGTTTCCGGCTCTGGGAAGAGTACGCTGGTAATAGATACCATTTATAGGGTACTTGCTCAAAAACTCTATCATTCCAAAGAAAAGGCCGGGAAAGTTGTGGAGATTGAGGGTCTTGAATACATCGACAAGGTCATAGACATAGACCAGAGTCCCATAGGCAGAACACCTCGTTCCAACCCGGCAACATATACAGGGGTCTTTACACATATAAGAGATCTGTATGCAAAACTTCCTGAATCAAAGGCCAGAGGATACAAGCCGGGGAGATATAGCTTCAACGTCAAAGGGGGACGATGTGAGGCATGTCGAGGGGATGGTGTCATAAAGATTGAGATGCATTTTCTTCCCGATGTGTATGTCACTTGTGACGTATGTAAAGGAAAAAGATACAACAGGGAAACTCTGGAGGTAGAGTACAAGGGAAAGAATATTGCTGATATTCTGGATATGACGGTAGGTCAAGCACTTCCATTCTTAAGCAAGATTCCGAAGATAAGAGGAAAACTGGATACCCTTTCTGATGTAGGTTTAGACTATATCAAACTGGGTCAGCCTGCTACCACTCTCTCCGGAGGGGAAGCTCAAAGGGTGAAGTTGGCAAAGGAGTTGAGTAAAAGAAGTACGGGAAATACCTTGTATATTCTCGACGAACCCACCACCGGTCTCCATTTTGATGACATTCAAAAATTATTGAATGTTTTAAATAAACTAGTGGATGTTGGAAATACGGTAATCGTAATCGAACACAATCTTGACGTAATAAAGACGGCTGATTTTATAATTGACTTGGGAAAGGAAGGAGGGGACAAAGGCGGTGAAGTGGTTGCATGTGGAAGGCCTGAAGAATTGACCCGTGTAAAGGAATCCTACACGGGTCAATTCTTGAAGAAAGTACTTTTTTAAAGGTGTACATCGGAGTGTTTACTGTATCACAATTCATGCAACACACTAAAACTCATATGTGACACCAAAAAAACTATTGGTTTTTATGGCTCACTCCATGTGCCGTAAAAATCAATAACCAGAAGTTAAGCTATCCCACTGATATTCTTCTCAAACAAGTCTGACCCAGAGAAGATAACTCATCTGAGAAAAATATTTACAGTTTTGCATACAGCATAAAAGATATTACCAACGCATAGATAACCAAGGACTCAATCAATGCAAGACCGATAATCATCGGTGTTAGAATTTGACCCGATGCCCCTGGATTTCTCGCAATACCTTCAAGTCCGGACGCAATGGCTCTACCTTGCCCCATACCGCCACCAAATGCAGCAACTCCGATGGCAAATCCACTAGCAATGGCAATAGCACTCTTTACATTGGAATCTAAAGGTGCCTCTTCTTCAGCAGCAAAAGCCAGAGGAACTATGGAAAACAAAGCAATAGTAAAAAGCAGAAAACATACTGTGCTCCTTCGCCTCATCCGCTACCCTCCTTTCTATATGGATATTAAAAAATCTAAACTGGCACACATTAATCGGCTCTTTTCCGCAATCTCCGCATCAGACGTATCGAATAGAGGCGTATTGCAATATACTTTTACTTACCCAATGCATTGATGCGGTAAAATTTTTGTCTTTCGTGACTTTGCACGAAATATCTCACTTCTAGATAAAAACTCACTCATTGAATATTCTTTAATCTCTCTTTAGTGCTCTTCAGCGAGTGCGCCTGATAGATACATCATGGAAAGAAGAATGAATACCAATGACTGAATAACTGAAACAAATATTCCAAGGCCCATTGCAATAATGGGGATAAGTAGCGGAATTAATGCCGAAAAGATGACCAAAACCAAGTGGTCTCCCGTCATGTTCCCGAATAACCTGAGGGATAACGATAATGGCCGGGCCAAATGACTTATAATTTCAATGGGAAACATAAGAGGAGCAATAGGCAGGAAAGGACCGAAAAATTGTTTAATATAGCTCCAACCGTGTTTTCTGATCCCTACATAATGATAATAAAAGAAAACAGTGAGCGCACATGCAGCCGTTGTATTGATATTGTCTGTAGGAGGAGAAAATCCCGGTAGAAGACCCATCAAGTTGCAAAACAATATGAATACGGCGAGGGTTCCTATCAATGGCAAAAACCTTTTTCCTTCATGTCCGATCACATCATTCAGAAGCCCCATAATTGCTTGAACGATAACCTCAGCAACATTTCTTGCGCTTACCTTTCCATCAGGTATGACATCTTTAGACCTTCTCGCATATGCGATGATAACGACAAGGGTAAGGATCGCAACTACCAGAAAAACATGATAAATAGCCAGAGAATCATGCTCGTGTCCCCCCACGAGAGACGTAAGAGAGTCAAAGAAAGGAAGTTTTGAAACCCAGGAAAACTCGTGCCCCATGATGAATTATCTCCTTTACTCTTTCTTCAGCACTTGGACAAACTGATCCAGAATGACACTTATAAAAACAGTTGAAAGTCCCACAACCAAACCGAGTGTATTAATGATCTGAGAAGTGATCAGTATGAAAATGATTGCAGCAAGGACGGCAAACTTGACAAAATAACTCAGAATAAAGATCGGCTTCCCCTTTGATTGTCCGAGAAGACCTCTTTCTATGATTCTCCGCATGAGCCAGAAATTCAGGACTATGATGATCCCTCCGAGGAATACACCGAGAGTAATGGCAAGCGACTTGAATATTAAGCTTCCCAGGGAGAGAACCAACAGTACGAGGATATTATACCTTTCTATGGATGTCAGTCTCGATCCTTTTTCTTCCTCGATCACACATTCACTCTGTATTGATTCCGCCATCCTTTTTTACATCCCGTAGTAACCTGAAGAGACTCCTGAATCCAGCCACAAGACCGAATATCAAAAAGACTAGAGAAAGCCAAGGCTTTGTACCGAACAACCGGTCCAACCACCACCCGATTGCCAAGCCGATAACAATCGAGAGTCCCATTTCCAGCCCGATTGCACTATATCTACTCACCTGTCTGAGCAGGCTCCATTTATACTCCATGGTCAGTTGCTATTGGTACGATTTTCGGGCTTCTGTGAATCACTCATTCAGTGAATGAACACTCATTCGTTTTGTGCGCCATACTACTATACGTTCCATGTCCTTGTCAAGGATTTTAACTGAAAAATTTATGGGAATGTTGAACGGCCTGAGAAGGTCACCACAATGGCAATTTTGTGAATTTTTCAAATGTGTAAATCTTTCTCTGATTCATTTATCTGAGTTTTTTCTTGACCCCTCTTTGATAATAATGCTAAATGAGCAAATTGTTACAGATTCTCATGCCGGTTTTATTCTGTTTTCATACTTATGGATCCCTTGCAAAGTTCAGCAAATGACCCTGACGTCTTGCTTCAGGGTTATACATAAAAGAAACTTGCCGTGAACTTCAAGTTTCGTAACCGTTCACAGGTCTTATAATTGATGCTCTTGTGTGGGGAGGATGTACCATCACGAACACTCAAATTTTGGTTTCGGGTGTCAGGTTTCAGGTGTCAGAAGAGAGAAAGACAAGAAAAACACTCTTCGCTCAAGTAGTATAGCTTTTTTTCGACATCAAGTTTCTTTCCATGCACATAGCTTTGAGTTGTCACCGCGTTCTTTCTTGAACCTGAAACCCGAAACCAGACACCTGAAACCTGTGAACCTCGAACCCGTGAAAGACTACCAAGTTTCCCAGGAGCTTTATAAAAAGGAGTGAATCAATGCAGATTGGTGTAATTGGAGCCGGGCAGTGCTCTTATGAGGGAGAGAGAATGGCTGAAGAGGTGGGCAGAGAGATTGCAAGGTCTCAAGCAACGCTGGTGTGTGGAGGCCTTGGAGGTGTTATGGAAGCTGCTGCCAGAGGAGCAAAGCAAGAAGGCGGTTTGACCGTGGGGATACTTCCAGGAGACACAAAAGATCAAGCAAATTCCCATATAGATGTGCCCATAGTCACTGGTTTAGGACACGCCAGGAACGTCCTTGTAGTACGGGCATCGGATGCATTGATCGCTATTGAAGGGGGCTATGGGACCCTCTCCGAAATCGCCATCGCCCTTAAACTGAAGAAACCCGTGGTGGGGTTAAATACATGGGATGTAAGCAAGGAAATCGTAAAAGCAGCCGATCCACAAGAAGCGGTTTCTCTCGCAGTTTCTCTCATTTCAAAAGCCTCAATCAATTCCTCTTGAACATCCTTTCTATCTCTTTGTATGGTATCTTTTTCAATAGAGGTCTTCCATGTGGGCAGTTCGTGGGAGCGCCCACACCATCAAGTTCATAAAGCAAGCTCTCAATCTCTTTTGTGTTCAGGGATTGGTTGGCTTTAATGGCTCCATGACAGGCCATTAAGACAAGGATTTTTTCGACGGATTCTTCAAGTTTTAAAGACCTTTCATAAGATCTGAACTCATCGACAATATCCTGGATGAGCT
>JAXHSZ010000486.1:0-18957 GCA_034190725.1 Thermodesulfobacteriota bacterium | reverse complement strand
TTCCATAATGGATGTACGGAAAATTGTAGGGGCACGTTGCACGTGCCCTTACAATGGGGTATCTATTCGTGCCATTACGATTTCGGTGATTGTTCAGGCAATAGGGGTGATACGAAAGACTATATATGATCGTTATGATCTGAATATGTGATAATCGTAACAAAAGAAGATGGGTATGAGGAAACGCTGTATCTCTGAGAAACGTACAAACGTAGGGACACGTTGCACGTGCCCTTCCGTGTTGCCATCAACCTCACGCCCCATATCCGCCGCACATAAATATTTCGTCAAACCGACATGGAATTCGGCCCCGACAATGGACGGGTCAGACAGATCGGTTTATGGCTGAATCAACACGAAAGATGATACGTATGAGGGCGTGAGAGAATATGGGGAGTATGGAATGATATGGGAGAAACCCGCATAAGGGCACGAAGCATCGTGCCCCTACAATGGGGCGTTGTCTTTGATATTATATTTCCTGTGATTATTAAGGAGATGTGGGAATACGAAGGACATACATTCTTCTATCGCCTCCGTGCCTGCTTCTATATTTGGTAGGGTTTGCCGCAATGCAGAGGATTTGATAAACATAAAGAGCAATATCAAATATTAATTTCTATTTTCTAGGGTCGACCCCTTTGCTTCCCTCGGCCCATCAAACAGATTGAACAGAGGCGATGAAGCGCCCTCCTCATGCTTGGCGATATGACACTTTATAAGGTATACTCAGATGACAGTTGAAGAGCATTACAGACAAAGATACAAATCAGGGGATACTCCTTGGGACGTGGGCCGGCCGGATTTCAATCTTATCGAAGTTGTGACCAATAAACCTATTCAGAGCTGTAAAGTTTTAGAAATCGGCTGTGGAACCGG
This sequence comes from Thermodesulfobacteriota bacterium, assembly GCA_034190725.1. Classification (GTDB taxonomy): domain Bacteria; phylum Desulfobacterota; class UBA8473; order UBA8473; family UBA8473; genus JAXHSZ01. The sequence goes on along the minus strand of JAXHSZ010000486.1, from coordinate 18,078 downwards.
AGACAATTCCATATGGCTTGCCCAGAACCGCTTTCAGGTTATTGGTACTGATACTTCCGGCATTGCTATAGAAAAAGCAAAAGAAAAAGCTTCTCACGCCAATGTTGAATGCGAATTTATAGTTGTTGATTTTCTAAAGAACAAAATTGAAGGTGCTCCTTTTGGATTTGTATTCGACAGAGGCTGTTTTCACTCATTCAGCTCTGAAAATGACCGAACAAGGTTTGCCGAAAATGTCGCTACTCATTTGGAAGAAGCCGGCCTGTGGCTCACAATCGTTGGAAACGCTGATGAGGATCGCCAAGGTCCCGGCCCACCTCAACGGACTGCAGGAGATATAGTCCTGGCAGCGGAGCCCTGTTTTGAGATTCTTTCACTGCAATCAACCCACTTTGGATCGAATCGTCCAAATCCACCCAGAGCCTGGAGGTGCTTGATGAAGAAACGGCATGTCATGTAAACCTGAGTTGAGCGATTCTTCCCTGCTACGAGGTTGTATCTCACTGAATCTGATGAAAAAAACGTTTCAAATCGAACTCACTGAAGGGTTGAGGACGACTTACTCAGGTTCCTCCCTCTGGCCTTGTGAAATTTAAAATCTGAAAACTATAGAAGCAGGAATCTATCTGATTTATGGAGAGACACAGAGACACCGGCGAGCATTAAGAAAAAAAAAGGGATTGTTCATCCAATCCTTTTGTAAGAAAAACTCTTTACAAAAAACACAAATATTGGTAAACTGGCTTCATAAAGATTACGCATGATAGGTTTTGCATTTTGCTGGTCATATGACATGTGTCACCTGTCATAACCACCCTTCTCACATCCTTTAATTACTAATTGTCGATGTGCTGAGAAACTATTTTTATTTTTCACACATTCCCTCTCTTTTTCATTCATCCATTGTGTGATGCATTACAAAGTTTCTTGGCACAATTCAAGGAAGGTCTTTTTGTATGAATCTTTATGTAGGAAATCTCCCGTATAAACTCACGGACTCCGAACTCGAAGACCTTTTCGTCCCTTTCGGAGAGGTAAAAAGTGTCAAGATCATCAAAGATCAGTATACCGACAGATCCAAGGGCTTTGGTTTCGTTGTGATGGCCGATGGAAGTGATGCGCAACGAGCCATAAAAGAATTAAACGGTACAACTGTTCTCGAACGTCAGATTGTTGTGAATGAAGCCCGTCCTCAAAAAAGGAGACCAGGTGGGAGACAATCTCGGTATTGAAACTCCTTTTTCGGCGCCCTCCGCAATCATCCATGTATAAGGCAGCGTCCATCCGCTTACCGCAACCCTGATAAACCGCACAACTCGAAATTTTTCCAGTCGTTTCTCAAGTTATGTCCTTATGTACCGAATATATAGGAAAAAGCATACAGGTTGTTAACCTGTCTGGGGTTTGTAAGAGTGTTAACTAAAGAATCTCACCCATTCTCCCCTGAGATGTCACACACATCTCAGGGGAGTTTTTCATGACTGTCTTCCCTTCAGCCCTCACTTCACGTCTTTCTCCAAATATGAAAAATATTAAAAGAACATCCCCTTTTGTTGCACCCTCCAATGATATATTGACAACCAACCTTTCATTTGCAATAATTTTTCCACGAATGACTTCAGTTGCCGTGAATGAGTCTGACCTAAGTTGAGCGATTCTTTCCTACTGCGACGCTGTATCTTACTGAACCTGAAGTAAAAAACGTTTCAAATCGAACTCACTGAAGGGGTGGCTTCACTTTCATACGCTTCGAATCGTTTTTTACTCCATATTCAGCAACCTACAACCTCTCGTTACGGAAAGAATCGCTCAACTTAGGTCTGAGTCTCTTCAAAATTATTCAACCTGTGCGGCTTAGCAAGCAGCCGGCAAGCAGTGAAATTGGCTCACTCTACAGGTTGAAGTCTTTCATTCAGGGACACACAATGACCGGAGGAGGAGAATTATGAAAGGGACGAGAAAGATTCGGAAAGTCTTTAAGAGTAAACCCACAATTGAAGGAGCGGGAGTTCACCTGAAACGAGCATTCGGATTCAGCGAAGTCCCGTTATTTGATCCGTTTTTGCTTCTCGATGATTTTCGCTCAGATAAACCTGACCATTATATAAAGGGATTTCCGTGGCATCCACACAGGGGGATTGAGACAATTACCTATGTGCTCGGTGGGGATGTTGAACATGGAGACAGCATGGGAAACAGCGGAATCATCACATCAGGAGATGTGCAGTGGATGACTGCGGGGAGTGGTATTGTTCATCAAGAGATGCCCAAAGGCGACCAAGACGGCAGGATGCTGGGATTTCAGCTCTGGGCCAACCTCCCTGCATCCGGAAAAATGATGGGGCCACGCTATCAAGATGTGAAGTCTGTGCAGATTCCTGAGTTGCTTCTGGAAAACCAGATTAAGATCAGGATCATATGCGGGCAGGTAAGGGATATACAAGGACCTGTCAAGGACATCGTCATCGACCCTGAATACCTTGATGTGAGTGTCCCGACTCATTCATCATTTGAACATCCAACAAAATCAGGACACAAAGTCTTTGCCTATGTCATCTCTGGAAAGGGATATTTTTGTCAGGAAAAGAAACCATTTACGTATGAATTCCAAGGTGTGAATTATTTTGATATGCAAAGGGAACCAATTGTGAGCAATGAGACCCTGGTTTTGTTTGATGATGGTGAAAGAATTGTCGTATCCACGGAAGATGAACCCATCAGATTCCTGCTCGTGTCCGGCAAACCAATCGGTGAACCTGTAGCCTGGCACGGTCCCATTGTGATGAATACACAGGAAGAATTGCAGCTTGCTTTTGAGGAGTATAGAAACGGTACATTCATCAAGCACAAGGCGAGTTGAATTCCGCCCACTTCACGTCCATTCCATTTTTTGATTTCTCCACCTTCAAACAACCGAGAGAAAATAACCTGTCAAGTCTCCGCTGAATCGAATCTCTGGTGAAATTCGTATGTGTTTCAATGAATGTGACGAAGTCATCTATTGTCTCACCTACTCCTGCACCGCCGTCCAGACCTGGATACTCTTCAACCAACTCGGATGTGATAAGCTCTTTGGAAAAAAGCAGGTTGTCGCGACTCTCGAAATGATCCATATACTTTTTCGATAATTGTTTGTTTTCTTCCCTGTCCTTTTCTATGAGTGATATGGTTTCTTCAATATCCGCATTGAATGTGTTTACTATCCGGTCAATTTCTTTGTGGGACAGATACGATGTTTCAGAGACCGCATGATTTGCATCATATTTGTCCCAGTCGTCTGTGAGTATCTTGATACCGTATTCTTCATGTCTTTCCCTGATCTCTGTTCCGGGAAAAGGTGAAAGAATGTGAAAGCCGTAAGAATGGTTTAACCCGGACGCAAAAGCAAAGCTTTCTTTGACCGTTTCCGGGCTTTCCCCAGGGAGACCTAAAATATATGAGCCTATGGAGTCCATGCCCACTTCATTACAAAGGCGTACTGCCTTCGTGACCTGTTCAGTGGTTATCTTCTTCTTAATGGTATTTAAAATTTCCTGATTTCCACTTTCTACCCCAAAGCATAATGTGGTACAGCCAGCTTGTTTCATCTTTTCCAACAGTCTTTTTGAAACAGTATTGACACGGGCAAACGCATTCCAGGGGTGGGAGATGCCCCTTTCTATAATTTCATCACAAATGGCAATACATCTCTTTTCATTGGATGTAAAGAGATCATCAACAACATTTATCTGTCTGAAACCCATTTTGGAAAGCATTTCAAATTCATCAACGACCCGTTTCACATCAAAATATCTCACCTTTCTCCCCATCATCTTTCTCCCAGCGCAGAAGATGCAATTATACGGGCATCCTCTGGCCGTTGTCATGTTGAGAGGAAAAGTCAGTGCTTTGTATCTGTTCAGGGGAACAAGATGACGGGCCGGAAACGGGAGAATATTGATGTCATCAATGAGGGTTCTGTCTTGGTTATGGAATATTCTGCCATTGGTTCTATAAGATATGCCCTGTACCCTGCTCAAAGAAGAAAGAGAGTTGATGCTTTCCAACAATTCAACAGTGGTGATTTCCCCTTCACCACGCACAATACAATCCACTTGATCATTTTTGTCGAGTATGCTTTGCGCATCAAAGGTGACATGGGGACCTCCCATGATTGTGAATATGTCGGGATTCTCCTCTTTGTACTCCTTGAGGAGTGTAAGTGCAGTGTTTACATTCATGGTAACGGCGGTGGCTCCCACTACATCCGGAGCATATTCGCTGAGAATTTTTTCAACTCTTTTTCGGCTGTACGGTGTGACAATGTAGTCCTCAATCCTTACCTGAACGCCTCTTTCCAGGAGATATGCGGCAAGTGATATAAGGCCGAATGGGGGGGTCGGCAGCTCTTCAAATGGGTAAGCAGGGTTGAGTAAGAGTAATTTCATCGAGGTTTCTCCTGTTTCTTTTCGAAATGAATTGATTCTGTATTTATTTTTTACTAAGAAACGAAAATCTGTGGGCATGCTTTTAAAGACGGACAAATTTCACTCAAAGGATGAAAAGTATAAAATAGAACCTATTGTGTGTCAATTACCAATTTAATCTCTTTACTCACTTTTACATTGGCTTTTCCAATGAGACGGTCACATATAATAATTATTATGTGTTATTCACTTTATACTTCGTATTCCTTGCCACGGAAGAGAATTTTTACTCAAGACAGGTTGTTGAGAATATGTTTACAGAGCGGCAATGGATCATTGATTAATAGATAACCTTCTCTTCTTCCAACCTCTCAATCTCCTCTTCACTCAATCCCAAAAGTTCTTGATAGATTTGATGGGTATGCTCACCGAATAAAGGTGCGGAACGGGTAATTTTTGCTGGTGTGTCTGACAGTTTCCAGGGTGGGGCATAGACTGTGTGTTTCCCGGTTACAGGGTGCTCGATTTCTTCCCAACATTGGCGCTCATTGAGATGGGAGCTTTTGTAAAGTTCCTCTGAATCAAAAGACGGAATGGCTGCTACTCCTGCCTTTTGCAGGATCTCCATTACTTCTCGAGGTGAATAATTGATCGTCCATTCTTCGACCAATCCGTCAAGCTCTTCCTGGTTCTGTAAACGATCCTTACCGGTTGAGAACTTCTTATCGTGAGTCCACGCTGGACTGCCAATGGTTTTGCAAAATGAGTTCCATTCCTCTTCGGTGGATATGGCAATGCTTATCCATTTATCATTTCCTTTACAGCGATAACAATTGTGAGGAGCCATGACCTCATCCTTGTTCCCCTTACGGACTTGAATCTTTTCGTTCATAGTATAATCTATGAAAACTTCGCCCATGAGGGCTGATATGGATTCAGAAGATGAAAGGTCAATGTGTTGACCTTCTCCCGTGTCCATGCGGTGATGGATGGCTGCAATCACTGCGAATGTACCGGTGATGGCACTGATAAGGTCCATCTCACCTCTCATGTAATTCGGCGGACCATCGGTATAGCCTGTGATGCTGGATATTCCGCCGAACGCACCAAAGTTTGGGGCGTATCCAATATATCCTTTCTCAGGCCCTATGGAGCCGCGCGCGGAAGATGAGAGATAAATGATATCCTCTTTCACTTGCTTGAGCGCTTCATAGCCCAACCCAAGCCTGTCCATGACACCAGGGCGCATGTTCTGAGCTGTTACATCACTGATACTGACAAGCCTCTTTGCCAATTCTATCCCCTTATCTTTACTCAAGTTCAGTCGTATGCTCAATTTATTGAGATTGATATGATTAAAAACATAGGATTGGTCCAGGCTTTCAAAGACCTGGCCTGTGGTGAAAGCCCTCAATCTTGTATGATCCGGTCGTTGCATACTCTCAATCTTGATGACTTCCGCTCCCATAAATCCCAGCAGCTCTGTGGCATATGATCCTGCCCAGGCCCATGAAAAATCAGCAATCCTTATACCTGATAAAGCACCGTTGTCCATTTTTATCACCTTTCTTGGCATTCATTACTCAGTTCACACCTTCTGAGGATGTATATGGGAAGAAACATTTTTTTGGATGGAACACATTACCTCTTCTCTGTGCTCAAGTTTTGGTTTCAGATCTCTTTTTTTTCATTCCTGACATCTCAACCCTATGTAACACAAATAAAGTGTGAATTTTTTTTATTAAAATGAAGGATCTTTTATTTCTCGCATTACATAATTCCGTTTGATTTCATATCTTCCAGTTCTTGCAGGCTGAATCCCAAACGTTTGCAGTAAATCTCCTCGTTATGCTGACCCAGCAGAGGTGCAGAACGTTCCATGGCCCAGGGTGAAGCTGAGAGCTTATATGGTGCGGAAGGGAATTTTATCCTGCCCATCTCAGCGTGATCGGCTTCAGAAAAGAACTCCCTGGCCTTTGACTGCTCTGAATTCACTATGTCCTCAGCGTTCATAACCGGTGCCACAGCAAAACCCAGTTTCTGCGCTTCATGGTAGATCTCATCTTTTGTGTGCTCCATCATCCACCCTGCAATATTCCGATTCAGCTCTTTATAATGTTCCTTACGAAAAGCGGGTTTTTTGTACCTCTCGTCAATGGCCCATTCAGGATTTCCCATCAACTCCACAAACGCCTGCCACTGATTCTCTTCATTTGTCATCTCCACAATGTGGCCGTCTTTACATTGGTAGATATCTCCATATTCACCTTGACTGTGAAACCTGTTTTGTACAACACCCTCATTGGGGTAACGAGATGCCTGCACCATGCAGAGACTCAATAATGCTTCTTGTTTTGAAATATCAACTTGTTGTCCCCGGCCATTTATTCGCTGTGCATGGAGGGCACCCAGAGTAGCCACCGCGCCTATGAGTCCGCATCCATATTCTCCGAAGTATCCACCTGCCGCAAGAGGTTGACGGGAAGTGCCGGGTTTGCTTTGAGGTGTAAGATATCCCAATCCTGCGCTGTGGTAGGTATTGAGGTGATACGCCTTAAGATCCTTAAGGGGGCCTGTTTGACCAAATGGGGTAATAGAAGTTACGATCAATCGAGGATTCAATCGGATCAGGTTTTGATAATCCAGACCGTGCTTCTCAGTGACCTTGGGTTGATGATCTTCAATAAGAATATCCGCTTCTTGAATGAGTTCCTTGAAGATTTTACGCCCGGCAGGATTTTCCATATTGAGGGTGATTCCTCTTTTGTTGGTATTGAGATAGAAAAAAAGCCCACTCTTCTCAGGGTGGGGAATGTCATTGGGAAAAGGTCCTCTCCGCCTTGATTCATCACCAGTCCCTGGTTTTTCTATCTTGATTACTTCAGCTCCAAGATCAGCCAATAGCTTGGAACAGTATGGCCCGGAAACAAATTGAGCCCACTCCACTACTTTCACTTTTGCAAGCGCCTTTTTAGGCATTCATCTCCCTCCTCTTGTGATTTCAATATTCTGAATTCAAAATAGATGATTAATCACTTATTGAAACAATCACTCAGAAGCAGCCAATATGGTGTGTTCAGGGAACATGCCCTACATATCAAAATTCAGACTGCTTAGAAACAATTCACTGACATAAGTGTAATCCGAATCATTTACAACTAACGCAGTATTATTTTACCAATTGTCTTAATTGGGAATCCATTACTTTTTTAGGTCATTCCAGATTATCTCTCTCTCTTACCTCTCGGGTGTTATGCTAGGACAGTAAATATTAGGTGTGGAATGAAACTGTTCATGCCAGATCGTTTTCATCTGGTTGAGAGTCGCCCAAATGAGTTTCCCTTCCTGCACGTAGGTGTCAAGCTCCTGTAACATTTTTTCGAATTCTTCATATTCCTCTTCTCCCTTAGTGACAAATTCCAACTCAAAAAATATAGGTGTTACAGTGTATATTTGTGCATTTGGGGTATCCTCATTTTCTATATCTTCGAAGAGTTTTTTAAGATCTTCCAAACCTTCCAGTCCATTACAATTGCCAATATACATAACCCGTTGTTCTGGATCGTCTACATAAAAGTTATATATATCTTGAGGTCGCCAAACTCCGGAGCATAGATCGTCTTCACCCTGATGTCCTAAAGAAGCAGCTCCCCAAAGAATATCGGCTTGCCATGTATACTCCGGATATTGTTGTCCTTGTAATGGGTCACGAAAACGTTCCCAGTCATTTTCGGGTGAATCATAGATAAAACCACCCACCACTCCCGAAGGCTCAACTCCCAGACTTTCAATCAAATAGGCCACGTCCGCATAATTATATCCCCCCTCTTCATGGGAATGGGCATCAATTTGTACTCCTTTGTTTTCATGCAAATACATCAAAATATTTTTCCCACCCGTACTCTCCATAACATCTGATGTTTCAAACTTCCTGGCAGCCTCAAGAAAACGCCAATCAGTCTGAAAGTCCCATGATGCTTGATATGCCTCAACCATGTCGGCGATACGGATCAATGCATCCCGAAACTGAATGTAGCCTTCAAATGTATCATATCCTCCATATCGTTCGTCATCAGTCTCGTTGTGAGAGATTAATGTGATATACACAGGCGTTTGTTGACTAGAGCTTCGCCCATTGTCTTCTTCAGATGAGATATTGCATCCGAAGATTGTTATAATAAACATCAAAACAAAAGCATATGGAACCAAGGGTTTTATATTAATCTCCATTTCCCTTTGTTTCTCAATTTCTACGGACATTTCTCGATCACTCTGGGGGTAATTATAAGAGACACATATCGTCTCAATGTAGAGAGGTACTCTTGAGAACGCGAGTATCCTGTTTTCGTTCAATGCCGGCTTTCTATGATTCTTCATATCTGTGGATTCAGTATCTGTTCCTTCATATTTCTAACCTATTTTCTTATAATAGTCAATCAGATCAATATTCAATTTCATTTAAATTATTTATGTGAAAAAATCCATAAAGTCTTCGAATTTTTGTAACTTGAGAGATTAAAAATTATTATGATTTAAACAATTTCACAGGATGATCCTGAAATGGAAGTTAAAATTATAAATTGTTTAGGGAGGTTGTGATTGAATTATTGAGGAGCTGCGTAAAAGCTTATCGGGATAGTTAGGGTCTTCATCTTCCTTGACCTTGCAGAAAATATCTCATTTTTAGATGGACACTCGTTAGGAAACAGCTTGAAAATACCGATCGCCTTTGATACACTTCTTGACATCTTTCGAAACGTTTTGAAAATGAATTTAAATTCAATGTGAAAAAACCTCATCATTTTCCGTTGCGAATTGCGACTTGACGCTTATTGGAGTCGTATGTCGGATGTATGTAAACAGATGACATGTGCATTCTTCATTACGATCTTCAGCATGGCATTTTTAAGGGGCCGTATCAATGAGGATTATAAGAAGGGGGGTATGATACGAGACAATATGATAAGATTTCATTAAAAATATGTGAAGTTGTACTGGTCTTCATTGTCTTGAAACTGATTTCTTAATAATTCTTCTAATCAACGAGGACAATTTGATGAAGAAAATATTCACAATCATGTTCAATAACTCAATGGCAGTATATCTATTCCTCATCCCATGCATGATTCTTCTGGGAAGTGCAGACCTTCATTGCAAACCTGTAAGAGGTATCACGGATAAGACAATAGAGATAGGTCTTATTGCAGACCTTACCGGACCATCGGCCGGGGACATAGGTTTGTTGTTACTGAACGGCCTTACGACTTACACAAAGCATATCAATGATGGCGGTGGATTATTCGGAAGGAAGGTGAAGTTCATAACAGAGGATGATCGTTATTCCATACCGACTGCCATAGCAGGTTTTAAAAAACTCCTTTTCAAAGATCAAATATTTGCATTTATAGGCCCCGGAAATGCCGGGGCAGCCAAAGCCCTCTGTGTACAGATTGAAAAACAGAGGGTTCCCACCATATCATACTCACCAGACGAGTTCATGGTGAAGCCTTTAAAGAGGTATATATTTTTACCTCTTCCACTCTATGATGATCAATTGGCAGTGATATTCGACTACATCGTCAACGATCTCAGGCCAAAAAGAACAGAAATAACTCTAGTTTACCATGATGCTGAGTCGGGCAAGATAGCGCTTGCATCTGCAAAGAAATGGGCGAAATATTTTAATTTTCAACTCAGTACGGAGATAATCGGTCTGGGTGCCCTTGATGCCACGTCCCAGGTAATGAGCATAAAGAGGAGGAAGCCGACGCATATTGTAATGCATCACGGCTCGCCCGGCACTGCTGCATTGCTGAGAGATTTAAAGAAATTTAGCTTGGATATTCCTGTCTATGGGACGCTCCCCACCTGTACGGAAGATATGGTGAAGATGGCAGGGAGTGCATCGAAGAACTACTTTGGGGTGCATAGCTTCGGTTCCTGGCATGATGATACGCAAAGTGTGAAGATGATGCGTAAAATCACGCTGAAGTATAAACCGGAGATCGAAAAGGCTCCTCCCAGCAACATATATACTGCTGCATGGACGTTGGCCACAATCCTCTATGAAGGTCTCATGAGGACAGGGAAAGACCCTACAATTGAGGGTTTGATAACAGCCTTGGAGAGTATAAGAGAGTTTGACACCAAAGGACTGAGTGGTCCCGTGAACTTCTCTGCCACAAACCATAAAGGGATATCCTATTCAAAGATTCATAAGGCTGATCCGGAAGAGGGAAGGCTCATCCCCATAACGGACTGGAGACGGCCTGTAAGCGAGGAGTAGGGTTGAATGAATGCAATAATAGTTAAAAGAAAGGGAGGAGATGTAATGAAAAAAAGTGTTCTTGTTGTGAGTCTCAAATTGTTCACTGTTTCTCTTCTGGTTTCTTTGATTGCTCTGATGAGTGAGACAGACTGCTGCTCTGAATCTGTTAGAGGCGTTACTGACACAACCATCAAGATCGGTCTCATCTGTGACCAAACCGGGCCTATTGCAGGAGATATTGGGCTGCCTATGACTGAAGCACTTAAGATTTATACAACATACATAAATAAGAGTGGCGGAATTTTCGGAAGAAAAGTGAAATTGTTTGTGGAGGATGACCGTTATTCCATTCCGGCCGGGATTGCAGCTTTTAAAAAGCTTGTTTTCAAGGACAAGATATTTGCCCTTGTCGGGCCTGTGTCTGTTGGCGGAAATAAAGCACTCTTCGGACAAATCGACAAACACAAAGTTCCCAACTTATCTGTAGCACCAGATGAGTCTATGGTACGACCATTACGAAAATATACATTCATGCCATACAACCTCTATGATGATCAATTGGGAGTCATCTTTGATTATATTTTGAATGATCTGAAGCCTGGAAAAGTGAAAATGACTTTTGTGTATTTCGATGCAGAGTCAGGTAAAGTTGCGCTTGCAGCTACCAGGAAGTTGTCAAAATTGTACAACATTGACCTTCATACAGAGGTAATAAATATGGGTGCTCTCGATGCCAGTTCTCAGGTGATGAACATTAAGAGGAAGAAGTCAACCCATATATTAATACACCATGGTTCTCCTGGTATGGTTGTGTTACTCAAGGACTTGAAAAAATTCGGTTTCAATGTTCCTGTTTTTGGAACCACGATTGCTTGTACAGAGGATACTGTGAAGATGGCACGAAGTGCCTCTCTGAATGCTTTTGGTGCCCATCCTTTTGCTTCTTGGTACGATAAAGGAGACGGACCTGCCAGGATGAGAAAGATTACATTGAAATATAGACCTGGTACTGAAGACCATTCTCGCAGCAAGATGTTCGCAGGGAGCTGGATTGGAGCTCTGACACTTTATGAAGGGATAAAGAGGGCCGGGAAAGATCTGAATATTGGGGGCCTGCTAACCGGTCTTGAGTCAATAAAAAATCTCGACACAGAGGGACTGTGTGGTCCTATCAGTTTTTCCCCGACCAATCATCAAGGATTGTATCACTCAAAGCTTTATAAGGCCGATCCGGAAAACGGGAAGCTTGTCCCGATTACTGAGTGGAGAAAACCTCCGGAAAGGTAAAAAAATTTTTGTATAGAAGAGGGAGACATAATGAAAATTAAAGGGATAATCATCATCTGTACTTTTTTCATCGTTTTTCTGGGATCTTCAGTGTTTCACAATACATTGGCAAAAGAAGATCCGGCTGTTCCCGAAGATGTAATCAAAATTGGTGTTATCATCGACATGACAGGACCAACGGCAACACTCCAAAGTCCCGGCCCAAAGGCCATGAGGACTTATTTTCGGCATGTGAATGATCTTGGAGGAATCCACGGCCGAAAAGTGAAGATTATTGTAGAGGATGATCGGTATACGATTCCGATGCATATTGCGGCGTTTAAGAAACTGGTTTACAGAGACAATGTCTTTATGATCATGGAGGTGGGAGGAACAGGCCAGATGCTAGCTTTGGTATCGCAATTCACAAAATTAAAGATTCCCAATTTTCTCACCAGTACTTCGAGGGTCTTTGTGCGTCCCACATTACCATATCACTTTACAAACGGCGCTACATATGAAGATGAGATGGAAATCATCTTCAACTGGTTGATGAACATTCTTAAAGTGAAAGACCCGAGAATCGCGCTGGTTCGACCTGATACGGAGCACGGCAAAGTAGGCTCACGTTCTGTGAAAGAACAGTCAGAGAAATACGGCCTAAAGCTTGTTGGAGAAGTTATCGTCTCACCCGGTGCTCTTGAGACAAGTTCAGAGGTTTTGCGCCTTAAACGGACCAAACCCCAATATGTGATTGCTCACCTGACCCCGTCCATATGTTCAATTTTCCTGAAAGACGCACGGAAATTCAAATGCAATGCATTCTTTATAGGAACCAAGTATACGTGTATTGAGAGCATGCTTCAATTAGCAGGAAAAGCTGCCACAAATTTTCATGCCACCAATTCCTTTGCAGGATGGGATGATGACACTCCAGGGGTAAAAGCTCTCAGAGAAATTGTTTTCAATTACTCTCCCGGCACAGAAGGAGAGAGACGTACAAGAGCATATACCCAGGGATGGGCTGAATGTACTATTGTAAATGAAGGTCTGAAGAGAGCCGGAAAGAACCTTACCCGAGAAGGCTTGATAAAGGCTTGGGAAGGAATAAAAGACCTTGATATGCAGGGTATTAGCAGCAATGTAACATATGGGCCCGACAAACATCAGGCATCTGAATATTGCAAATTTTTTAAAGCGAACATTGAAAAGGGATTTTTCGTTCCTGTGAGTGACTGGATAAAGGCCGCACAATAAAGGCAGGATTAACCTGAATGAGTCTCAAAAGGAGGGTATTTGTAAATGTGTGAACGAATCATGAATGTGTGTTGTAGATCACTGATTGTTTGTATCCTGAGTCTATCTGCTGTTTTTTTCATGTGGACCCATGGAGGTGCTGAGTCTGTGAGAGGTGTTACGGATACCTCGGTAAAGATAGGAGTAATACTGGACCAAACTGGACCAATAGCCGGTGATGTGACGCTCCCTGTAACTGAAGCTGTAAAGAATTACACACATCATATCAATGATACAGGTGGGATTTTCGGAAGAAAAGTCAAATTGATCGTGGAGGATGATCGTTATTCCATCCCCACAGGAATAGCTGCATTTAAAAAACTCCTCTTCAAAGATAAGATATTCGCACTTCTGGGACCTGCAAATACCGGGGAAGGGAAGGCCCTCCTTCCGCGCATAGAAAAACTGAAGGTTCCCAATATAACGGGGGTGTTGGATGAGTCCATGATCATTCCACTCAGAAAATATATTTTTCTGCCTTTCACTCCTTACTATGATCAATTCGGAGTGATTTATGATCATATTGTGAATGATCTGAAACCCAAGGAACTCAATATAGTACTTGTATGTCCTGATGTTGACTATGGAAAGATGGGGGTCGAATACAGCAAAAGATGGGCTGACTCTCTGAAATTTGATTTTACACGGGAAATAGTCAACTTTGGCGCTTTGGACGCAACGTCTCAGGTGATGAGTATCAAAAGGAGAAAACCCACACACATTGTAATGCATCATGCTTCTGTGGGAACTGTGGCACTGATGAGGGATTTAAAGAAATTCGGTGTAAATGTTCCGGTTTACGGGACTATGCCCACTTGCACGGAAGATACAGTACGGATGGGAGGGGATGCATCGAAAAACTATGTCGGCGTACATGGCTTCAGTTCCTGGTATGATGATTTCCAGGGAGTGAAGGACATGAGGAAGATCACATTGAAATATAAACCGGGTACTGAGCAACCGGTGCGAAGTAAACTGTATACCGCCGGATGGATCATCGCCACTGTTGTGTATGAGGGGATAAGGAAATGCGGAAAGGATCTTTCCGTTGAAAATTTTATAAATGCACTGGAAAGTATGAGAGATTATGACTCTAAAGGTCTTTGTGGACCGATTACCTTTACACCTACAAACCATCAAGGGCTTCATCATTCGAAGTTCTTCAAGGCAGATCCACAGAGCGGGAGACTTGTTCCAATTTCAGATTGGAAGAAGGCCCCTAAAAAATAAAAAGACACAAGTTTGGGCTCTGGGATGAAAAGAAGCAATGCAAGACCTGTCATTTCTATTCCTATTGATTCCTTCTCCCCTTGAGGGGAGAAGGGGAGGATGAGAGTTTGGATTATTGCAAACTCTATCAGGCTGATCCTGAAAAGGTATCCTTGTGCCAATGACGGAATGGAGAAAACCGCCTGAGACAAAGTTCAGGGCACAATGAATGAGAAACGACCATGGGGGGTGATAATAGAGCGAAAACCTGAAAATTGATATGAACCTACTGCACAATTCGGCATTCTGACTTCCCAGGCCGGGGAGAAATGTGGAATCGGAGTTGAAAACCCAATGTGAGTAATGAGGAGGATAGATATGCAAAGAAGGCCCATCGCTCTGTGTCGGAAATCATGTACGGTTTGTTTTGTCGTAGTATCAATAATTCTTTTTGTGGTGACCATCGGGCATTCCGGAACTGTCAGAGGTGTCACTGAAACAACGATAAAGATCGGAACGATCTGTGATCTTACGGGGCCGAGTGCCGGAGATATTGGATTGCCGTTACTCGATGCTCTCTCAAATTATACAAAGCATATAAATGACAGTGGTGGAGTGCATGGAAGAACAATAAAGTTGGTTTTTGAAGATGATCGCTATTCTATTCCCGCAGCAATTGCCGGCTTTAAGAAACTTTTTTACAAGGATAATATCTTTGCTTTTGTGGGTCCGGGCAATTCAGGAGGGGCAAAGGTCCTCTATCCGCAGATGGAGAAGCTTAAAGTTCCCAATATGGCCTATGCACCAAATGAGTTCATGATAAAACCTTTGAAGCGGTATGTATTTTTACCTCTGCCTCTGTATGATGATCAGTTGGGTGTCATCTATGATTATATCATCAATGATCTCAAACCTGAAAACCTTAACTTGACTTTTGTGTATTTTGATACGGAATCTGGCAAGGATGCCCTCGCATCCACAAAAAAATGGGCAAAATATTTGAATTTTGAATTCAATACTGAGATTGTCAACATGGGGTCTCTTGATGCAACGTCTCAAGTTCTGAGCATACGAAGGAAAAAGACAACCCATATTGTCATACATCATGTTTCCGCCGGAGCAGTTGCCTTGCTGAGGGACCTGAAAAAATTCGGATTGAACATTCCGGTTTATGGGACATTACCTACTTGTACTGAAGATACGGTGAAAATGCCGGGGAGAGGATCACGGAATTATATAGGCGTGCACAGTTTTGGTTCCTGGTACGATGATACTCCCGGATCAAAGCTGATGCGTCAAATCACATTGAAATACAAACCTGGGACTGAAGAACCTCATCGGAGCAAAATATACACCGGGGCCTGGGTTGTGTCTTCAATAATTGAAGAGGGACTCAGAAAAGCAGGAAAGGAATTGACGGTTGAAAATATGGTGGAAGCCTGGGAGAGTATAAGGGATATGAGCACTGGAGAATTGAGTGGTCCGGTCAACTTCTCTCCTGTAAACCATAAAGGAATCTCCTATTCCAAGCTCTACAGAGCTGATCCTGAAAGCGGAAGACTGCTCCCGATTACCGAGTGGAGAAAACCTCCGGAAATAAAATGAGACTATGATATTTATCAGGAATTCGGAATTTGTCAACGTAAGTTTTTATTCATGTCTTCTCCCCTTGAGGGGAGGAGGATGGGTTAAGGGGTGAAGAAACCGGAGAGAGCTGCACCTCACCCCATCACATTGCCCCCAAATGGGGGAAGAAAGAGTGAATAGAATAAAGATGAGATCCAAACAAGACGGGAAATCAATGAAAATAAGGGGGTGAGTGTGTGATGGAAAGAAGACCTATGAGTACGGGTTGTATGTTGGTTACAGTTTGTGTTTTTACTGTATTCATCCTTATTTGGGGGAGTGCCGATGGATACTCTGAACCTGTCAGGGGTGTTACAGATACAACAATAAAGATCGGGGCTATATTAGATCAGACAGGTCCAATTGCCGGCGACATCGGGCTTCCTGTAACGGATGCCCTGAAGATTTACACAATGTATATAAACGATAGCGGTGGTTTATTCGGAAGAAAAGTGAAATTGACTATCGAGGACGATCGGTACTCTATACCGGCCGGGATTGCAGCTTTTAAAAAGCTTCTCTTTAAGGACAGAATCTTTGCAATGGTCGGGCCTGCCTCAGTGGGAGAGACCAAGGCTCTTTTCGGACAGATAGACAGGCTCAAGGTTCCCACTATAACCGGGGCGCCAGACAAGTCCGTGGTAGTCCCATTCAAAAAATATATGTTTATGCCTTTTAATGTATATGGTGATCAGTTGGGCGTGATCTTTGATTATATAATCAAAGATCTCAAGCCGGAAAAGTTTGATATCACATTTGTCTATCCCGATGCAGAGTCAGGTAAAGTAGCCCTTGCAGCGACCAGAGAGTGGGCCAAGCATTTCGATTTTAAATTTGACACGGAAATAATAAACTTGGGAGCCCTTGAGGCGACCTCACAGGTATTGAGCATTAAAAGAAAGAGGCCGACTCATATAGTAATTCACCATGGTTCACCGGGCACAGCAGTGTTACTCAGGGAAATGAAGAAGTTCGGACTCAACATTCCGGTTTATGGGACCATGGTGACGTGTACGGAAGATACGGTAAGGATGGCAGGCAATGCATCAAAAAACTATATAGGTGCTCATGCGTTCTCTTCCTGGTATAATGATATGGAAGGACCGGAAAGGATGAGAAAAATCACCCTGAAATACAGACCAGGCACTGAAAAGAGCGTGCGCAATATGATATTTACAGCAGGTTGGATCATCACGACCACACTTTATGAAGGATTGACCAGAGCTGGTAAAAATTTGAACATTGAGAGCATGGTGACTGCTTTGGAGAGTATAAAGGATCTGGACACCAAAGGACTTTGCGGTCCCATTACTTTCTCTTCCACAGATCATCAGGGATTGTATCATTCAAAACTCTATAAAGCCGACCCACAGACCGGTACACTCGTTCCCATAGGCGATTGGAGGAAAGCCCCTCCAATAGAGTAGGAAATTGTGGGATTTCTTTCATCCATGAGACAAAATCAAGGAGGTACACAATGAAGGAAAGATCCGGAAGTTCTCAGTTCAGTTTGTCTGTTGTGAGTTTTTGTGTCTTTTTTCTCATTCTACTGCACGTCAGTTTCTCTTACGGAAAAGAGGTGAGGGGTGTAACACAAGAGACAATCAAGATCGGCTCTATAACCGACCATACTGGTCCTACATCAAGTGTCGGGGCCTTGGTGGTTCTGGCATATAAAAATTTTATTAAAGGTATAAATGAAAGAGGAGGCATCCATGGCAGGAAGATCAAGATAATAATGGAGGATGATCGTTATTCTATTCCTGCAGGGATTGCAGCCTTTAAAAAGCTGGTCTTTAAAGATCAGGTATTAGCGATCTTGGGTCCTGTTTCCGTTGGGGAGACAAAAGTATTATTCCGTCACATAGAGAAACATAAAATTCCCATCGGAGGTGAAGGTAGGTGACGTGGACGATCTTGACCTTAATGATCCGAACATTTCTCAAAAGATAAAGCGTGAAAATGTCACTTTTTATGATCTCATGAAGATTTCATCCTCGTATGATC
>JAXHSZ010000485.1:0-18330 GCA_034190725.1 Thermodesulfobacteriota bacterium | reverse complement strand
AATACAGTAAGTTTCTTGGGAAGAAATGTTATTGGTTATCTGTTATAGGTTATACATTATTGGTTATTGTTTTATCAAGAATTAATATATCAGTGGACACAGGCAAAAACTTGTAGAACCAAAACACTATGTTTTTGGCTGGCCCAAGAATCGTGTCAATATCCACTTTCCTATATAATGTTCTTTGAAAAACGTATTGATATGCGCCTCAATATTAAATGACAGACCCTGAGAAAGAATTCAAAGAGTTCCTGTTGCATACCGGATTCCGATCACTTCTTCTGAAGCGGTTCCGATCCTGAATATACCATGAGAGGAGAAATACAGTGGAGATTCTACCCGGAGTTCATCAAATTAAAGTTCCCAATCCCACCAGCGACAGAGTATACCTCAATTCCTACTTGATTCAAGGAAAAGACGGTTGGCTGATGGTCGATACGGGCTGGAGCACAGACAAGGCTTTTGACACCGTGAAGGATGGTCTTTCAGATATAGGCATTGACTTTACTGATATTCAAGAGATTGTAATCACACATTCTCATCCCGACCACTACGGTTTAGCAGATAAAATCAGAGAGCTGTCAAAGGCGAGGTTGGTCCTGCATCAAGCAGAGATACCTGCTGCAGCGTCCAAGTTTACAAACATGCAAGACTTCCTGGAGATGATGGCACAATGGCTGCACAAGAATGGGGCATCCGACGAGGACTTGCCCAGGCTTCTTGAAGCATCACCCGGAATGAAGGCTGTGCGGTCGTTTGGAGTTCCCGACGAATTTCTGAATGGCAGCGAGACGATCTCAACCGGATTCTTTGATTTTCAAGTGATATGGACGCCGGGACATTCACCGGGGCATATCTGTCTTTATGAAAGGGATAAAAAAATATTGCTTTCAGGCGACCATATATTGCCACATATTACTCCGAATATCGGATTCGCTCCCTGGTCCGGAAGTAATCCTTTGGGTTCCTATCTCACTTCATTGAAGAAACTTGAGGGACTGGACGTGGATGTTGTCTTGCCTGCGCATGAATGGATTTTCAATGGTCTTGTGAACCGGATCAATGAGCTGATTCACCACCATGAGCAACGAAAGAACAACATTCTCAATGCATTCGGATCAGCATCGAGGACTGCGTTCCAAATCGCTTTTGAAATCCCATGGTCAGTAGACGGCAAGGAAACTTCTTTCGGCGATCTCTCTCCTATAGATAAGAGGATGGCCATATGGGAGACCCTTGCACATCTCGAACTCTTGCGAGCAGAAAGTGAAGCCAATTCCCATGAAAAAGAAGGAACTGTCTTTTACACTGTCATGGCATCGTAGAAGCTATTTGAAGAGGAGCTTTTCGCTTTATAAAAGAGTCGGCCATAATTCAGGAAGTGTCAACTGATATCCAAAAGATACAGCGTGGGCACTTCTAAGATTATCCCCAGAACATCTTTTTTGCTTGCTCCCAGAGTTCATCACGAAAATCCGGGTGAGCTATGGATATGAGTTCACTTACCCTCTGTCTGACCGACTTTCCGAAGAGTCTGGCGATCCCGTATTCCGTGACCACATGATCGGCACAATTCCGTTGAATTGTCACTCCTGTGCCCAAGGGAAGCGTAGGCATGATGCGGGACACTGTGCCTCCTTTTGCTGTTGAAGGGAGCACGGTAATGGAACGTCCTCCTTTTGATAATAATGCTCCGAAGACAAAGGGGATCTGCCCTCCGGCAACACTCATGATGCGGGTTCCGAGACTTTCGGCTGTTATTTGCCCGGTAAAGTCAATGGCCAGGCCGTTATTTATCGCCACCATATTGTCATGGGACGAGATGATCCGGATGTCCTCAAGGTAGCTCACGTCCACCAGATGAAAAATGGGATTATTGGAAGCCCAAGTCATCTCCTCTCTGGTCCCTCCCCCAAGGGAAGTCACGATTGCCTTTTCAGGATTGATGGTCTTATATTTCCCTGAAA
Source organism: Thermodesulfobacteriota bacterium (assembly GCA_034190725.1). Classification (GTDB taxonomy): domain Bacteria; phylum Desulfobacterota; class UBA8473; order UBA8473; family UBA8473; genus JAXHSZ01. Next base: position 16,363 of record JAXHSZ010000485.1, on the reverse strand, counting down.
TGACTCCATCCCTTATGAGGTTGATGACCCCTGGAGGTGTTGCCTCGGAATGATAGCCGAGGTCGTGCTTGTTGTCTAACATACCCAGTTGGACCAGGGGTTCCGTGGTTCGACCCACGCCGATCTGGATCGTATCCCTGTCTTTGATCAACTCCCGCACATGTCCCGCGATATCCCTCAAAAAGGGTTCAGGTTCCTTTTTTGCTCTCCCTGCCAGGGTCCCTGTGCCTGGGGCTGCTCCTGATGATATGTGCTCCACAAAATAGTCTATTTCAGAGACATGGACAAAGTTGTCACCGAATGTCCTTATAAGTTTGTTGTTCACCTCGGCAATGACAAGTTTGGCTTCTCTCACGTGTCTTCTCTTGTTCCACAGTGACTGTCCAAAGCTGCAGTACCCCTTGTCGTCCGGAGGTGAGACTTCCGTGAGCAAGACATCCGGGTCCATCATGTCCTGGAGCATGTAGAAGGGGATGAGAGTGCCGAAATTCACATCGACCCTCTTCGCGTCTACAGCCTCCTGGCAGGTTGCCGTGGCCATCATGACGGTGACATCAAAGGAATCTTCCCATCCTTCATCGTACCAGCCAAAATCATGTCCGGGCGAAGGAACCCATATTTTGACGCCTTTCAGCTCATCTTTTCTGGCAGCCAGTGCAAGGCCCACTGCAAAAGCTTCCCGTCCCGCTGTAAATACCACACAATCTCCGGATTTCACCAGGCCGGCTGCATCATCTGCAGAGATTTGTTTCCGCTCGTATTCTTCTTGCCAGTTACTCATAAAAACTCTCCTTTTATTATTGAAAAATCAAATTCCTTAATACAGTCTAAAAAGTAGTTTGCACTTTGTGTGTACCACTTCAGGTTTCAGGTGTCGGGTTTCAGTGTTCAGGACTTTTATGTTTCGATTCCGGTACCTGACACCTGGAGTAATTCAGATAAAGGGTAAACTGCTTTTGTGTGAATATAAAGGATGCGCAGCGTTTCACAATGCAAGAACATACTATTCTCCAATAAAATACCTTTCCGGGTCAAGTAACCTTACTGTGACCAGTTCTTCCAGGGCAGGGGAGGCGATCTTCTCCACGGAAGGTGATACTTTAAGATCCCAGCCGCAATTCTCCCGTATCGCCTGAATATCTTCTTCCTGAGAGGAGTTTGGAAAGTATCCGGTGAGGATCAGCTCGTTTCCCTCCAGCTTCTCAAAGATGCCCTTGTCCGAAATGAGTGTGTTTACCTTTGCACCAGGACACGTGATATATGGGACCTGATCAATCAATCGGGTCCGGGATTGAGTCATCACAACAACCTGTTCCCTTGAATTCACAGCGTCATTGGAGCCGCCGGAACCGATGAGAAATACGTCTTGGGACACTTTTGTGGTATTTATGTTTCCGTTTTTATCAATCTGGCCCGCTCCGAGAATGCTGATGCACTGATTCTTTTCGCCACCTACCAGAATACCGTATGAATCCAGAGCATCGGTCACCATTTTGCATGTTGGGATGTGAGAAATACTGGCCACTTGTGGATCGGCCGGACGCGGAACCAGGTCAAACAAGCCGGACCCGGTCAGGAGATGGATGTCGTAATCTTCCTTTTTCAAGGAATAATATGAAACCCATGCTGCCAATCCTGAAGCTCCTATACCGGCGAGCATTACTTTGTATCCGTTTTTCAAAATAACTTCACGGATTTTTCCGGCGGCTGCTATGATCATCCTTTCTATGGGATTGAAGTCCTCATGGACGGATATTTTGTCCTCTACAGAAGCCAGATTGTATTGCCAGGTCTCTTTGTCCGCCTTTCCCTTGAGGAAGAGAATTCTTTCATATCCTAATTTATGCAGATACTCCTCATGGGTCTTGCAGTCCATGACCCATTCTTTTATCCAGGTGTCCAGAGCCTGTGGATCTTTGCCCGCCTTTCGATGCTCATCCATAAACTCATAGTCCGCTCCGTAACCGTCGAAATCCTTTATTCCCGGGTTGATACGAGCCTGAGGATGGGCCCCGAGGGGGACGATTGAGACGCTTTTTACAACATGACCCGGTATACTCACGTGGCTGGAATGTTCTCTTATGAAATCAGAAGACACCAGTTTCTCAACAGATATCACCACTCCTTGCTTACTTGCCATGGCTCCCCACACACCCTGTCCGGTGAGAATGTTCGGGGCAAGGATAGTATTGCCGTAACGATCTGCAACCAATCCATGGATCAGGGCCAGGTCAGGACAAAGTGCTTTCACAATGCCCACATGATCGCTCTCTCCAAAGGGGTCTTTGATAACGCGAAAAGAGTCTTGGTTCTCCTCGGCCATGCTGCTGCCCATGATTGATTTTATGGGCATGAATCCCACTCCAAGGGCACCCGCCATGAGCCTCTGGATCATTGAAAAGAGAGACCAGTTTTCAATCCATATACGTCCTTCTTTGTATGCCCTGCGAACCGAATAGATCGGGGCAGGTGTGGGGAATATCTCTGTACAACTGCCCGTGATCACTTTTTTAGACAGTCCGCAATGGATCAGGTCAGAGGCATCATCGATGATCAGACTCATGATCAGGATGAACCGGGGATCGGTTCCCTGAAATTGCCGTATGATCTCACGGATCACACTATTGGCGCTGTCTCCGATGTAGAGCTCCATTCCGGGCTTTACGTTTTGCCGTATGGCATCTTTCAGGGGTATTACTTTGCCTTCACCCTCTTCCTTCAGATGAAACACATTCTGAATGATCTCATTGACCTTGGTATGCATCCGAGGTTCCTTTTTTTAATGGGTGCAGTTGTTTCTGGATTTACTTGCCTTACAATATATTATGTGCGCTTCTCCCTGGAAGGGAGAGAAACCGTTGCCTTTCCGGGCATGGTGATCTCGCCCCGTTGGTTCTCGGCCCAACATTCCACCTCTACGATGAATTCACTGTCCTTGACATATTTTTCAGTCACCTTGCCTTTCAACCAGGTGGTGTCTCCAAGGATATTGAACCGGCGAATCTCCGCATAGAGCCTTTTCAGAAAACCCGCGTCACCCATCCAATTGGTCAGTAAATGCCCCAGCCAACAGACTCTCTGTGGGCCGTAATCATATGCACCGGGTATCCCTATCTCTCCGGCTCTGGTGTCTTCCATGTGAACCAATTCGGGAATGTCTACCTGACCTGTGCTCGAATCCATCATTCCAACAGCAGGATGTCGCCGCTGATAGTCCAAAAACAGACGATGGGCCCGAATGAAGATGGAACCGGCTCCCATATTGAATGCGATGATATCCCTCAAGCTGAGAGGCCCCTTGATCACCGGCACAAGCTCGTCCCCCACAAGTACGTCCTCCCAGAATCGAGGATTCCCTCCCCGGATCTCTTCATTGTCATAATCATCATGAATCTTCTGAATTTCCTCAAACGTATAGGCGGCTCTGGAAATCTTTTGATATTTCCCTTTCTCCCCAGATGCCCCTCTCTCCGCCCACACAGACCATCCCCTGGCTTTGGCGACCACCTCATCTCTCTGATTTTTATAGATCGTATCGCCGTATTGGATAACGGATCTGCCGGCCATTTTGCTCTTCTTCTCAACTATGTCCACAATGGTATTTGTGTATGTGAATTCATCACCTATGAAGATCGGCTTGTAGAACTCCCAATCGTTCCCTGCATGCCAGGCATGTATTCCCGGAAACCCTGTACCTCCTGCCGGCCAATATATGCTCGTCAGAAAAAGAGGAGGAGCAACAATACCACCGTACTCCGTTTTTTTTGCATATTTCTCATCAGTCCACAGAGGGTTCGTATCCCCTATACCATGGGCAAATTGCCTGATGGAGTCCTTGGTTGCCTGTGTATTGTAAAAAGCCTCATTGGGATACCATACTTCTCCGATTCTCCTTCTTTGTTTGTCTATCATCTCATCAGTCAGTTTTGCATGCTTACTCGCCATTTTCAAGCCTCCTTGGATAGAAACCCGTAATGAGTGAATTCATACCTATCCCTAAATCCATAGTCTCCACATGAAGAACCATACTCAATCATTGAATAGTGGCCATTCATTTGATTTTTTCCTTTTTCAAGGCCAATACAGCTTTTCAGCTTCCTTTTTCAGGTCTTTTCGAAAATCGGGGTGGGCAATGGAAATAAGGACCTCGGCCCTTTTCCGTATGGATTTCCCTTTGAGTCTGGCTATGCCGTATTCAGTGACCACATAATCCACGCAATTTCGTTGTATAGTAACCACTGTGCCCTGTGGAAAAAGAGGAGTGATGCGAGAGACGGTTTCTGAAGCCGCGGTGGAGGGAATAACGGTGATGGAACGACCCCCTTTGGACAGGAGTGCCCCGAAGACGAATGGAATCTGTCCGCCGGCCCCAGCCAACAGACGGGTGCCGAGACTCTCTGCGGCGATCTGGCCTGTCAGGTCTATGGCAAGGGCCTGATTGATGGCCACGAAGTTGTCATGGGCCGCGATGACCGTTATATCTTCCAGGTAATCCACATCAACCAGATGAAAGAGAGGATTATTGTGAACATAGGCCATTTCCTCTTTTGTGCTGCCTCCGATTGAGGTGACAACACATTTCCCGGCATTGAGAGTCTTGCGTTTTCCATTGATCACCCCTTCTTTTACCAGGTTGATTATGCCTCTGGGGGTGGCCTCGGAGTGGTATCCTATGTCATCTTTGCCGTCAAGCATTCCAAGTTTTACCAGTGGTTCGTTGGTCCTGCCCACGCCAATCTGGATGGTGTCACCATCTTGAATGAGACTGCCTACATATTCGGCAATCGGCTTAGCGTGGGAGTCCGGCTCTTTGAGAACCCGTCCTGCAAGGCTCCCCATACCAGGGGCCCCTCCGCTTCTTATGTGCTCCACAAAGTAATCGATCTGGGAGACATGGACAAAGTTATCACCGAACGTTCGAATGAGGTTTGGATTCACCTCGGCGATCACCAGTTTGGACTGTTGCACGCGTCTCTTCTTGTCCCACAACGAAGCGCCGAAGCTGCAGAATCCAAGCTCATCCGGGGCGGATATTTCCACGAAAGCCACATCCGGGGCTCTTTCCTCACTGGTCATGGGATCAGGGATGAGGGCGGGAAGCACCACATCGCATCTTCTCCCGTCTATAGCCTCTTGAACCGTTTCCGTGGGCGCCATTATGTTCACATGAAAGGAGTCCTCCCAGCCCGGGTCATACCAACCGAAATCATACCCTGGAAAGGGAACAAATACCTCTACGTCGGTAAGTTCATCCTTCCTTGCAGCGAGGGCCAAACCTATGGCAAAGGTCTCCCTTCCCAGGGGAAAGACCGCCCTATCACCCGATTTTACAAAACCAGCCGCCTCTTCTGCAGTAATGAACTTTCTTTTATATTCTTCTTCCCAGCTCATTGTATCCTCCTATGGGAGAAGGTAATGGTTCACAGGTTGTATCACTGATGTTCTTGTGTGGTGAAGATTCGCTATCATGAAGACTCCAATCTTGTTTTCAGATGTTAGGTTTCAGGAGAGAGGAACACACGAAGTGCACTATAAATAGTGTCCGAACGAAAACTGTCTTTTTCGCCAATCTCTGCGTCAGATAAAAATTTTAATCCTAAAAATAATCAATATATTCCTGCGGTTAAAATTTTGATCTTCCTTGACCTTGACGAAAAATCCTGGTTTTCGTTCAGACACTAAATAAAAAGACTTTATTTCGATTCGCTAAAAAAGTCAACCCCATATACTCGCCAGAAGAAGATGAAGGTCCATAAAAAAACATAGCTTTTTTACGCTCATTTCTGGCTTGACAGGCATCCGCTTCTTTGCAATACTCTATTTCTAAAAATACAGATTCCTTTCATTATCCTGGGTGCCTTGAATCTGCCGACCTGTTCAATATGAAATCCTCGTGGAACCTGACTGTCACACCTTACCAAGCGACTCCGCTTTATCCATCTGTTGTCGGCTCATTGGCACATCAAGAAAGAAAAATCACCTTCCAACATAACTTAGGTGTAATACTTTCCAAAAGATTTTTTATTTCTGTATACAGGGATCAAGGCAGTGCCCTGTATTGAGCATCCTTCATGCTGACACAAAGGCTTATATCGGCCAAGAAATTGTTTGTTGAGGAATTCATTCCCAGAAAGTGTAAACTGAATTTTGAAGGCTACCGTGAACATTTACTTTATCTTAAAGAAATGAGGAGGGCGGTATGGACTATGACCACATAAAGTACGATCTTACCGGTAGAATAGGCGTCGTTACTTTAAACCGACCGGACAGTCGGAACGTCATGAATGACCAAATGATCGCTGAGCTTGATGATCTGCTTCGCAAAGTAGAGACGGAGCTTGATGCGAAAGTCCTGGTCATCAAAGGAGCGGGAGAGTGTTTCAGCATCGGCCAAGATTTGAGCGGGGAAGGAACTGCTGCAATAATGGCACCGCCGCCGGGAACGCCGGCCCCTGCGAAGGAAATACTTGAGGAAGAAAGGAGACGCAGCCGGAGATTAGAATACATTTTCAATTTTCCGAAGCCCACAATAGCGCAGGTGCACGGTCAATGCATTGGCCTGGGCTGCTATCTGGCCATGCTCTGTGACATTGTAATCGCTTCCCATGATGCCGTGTTCGCTGATCCTGGGCTGAGGATGGGATGTGTTTCGGCTATGCCTCTTTGGACCTGGTTGGTGGGCGTGAAGAAAGCCAGGGAGATTGTGTATCTGGGCTCCGATATAAACGCTGTGGAAGCTGAGCGGATCGGGCTTATCAACCTGGCTGTACCAGCAGACAAACTGGAACAGGAAGTACATCGATATGCAAAAGCGATCAGTACCTGTCCAGGCGATGGTTTAGCCCTGTGCAAGGAAAGCATCAATGCCAATCTGGAATCCAGAGGCGTAGGCACTGCCTGGAGATTCCTGGATACCATCCATCTCATCAATCAGCAGCAACCCTTTGATCCCGACGAATTCAACTTTTTTAAGGTGAGAGATAAAAAGGGACTTGAGGAGGCCATGAGAGAGAGGGACAAGCCCTTTAAAGACCTGGGCTTTTGAAATTTCAAGCAACCTCGAACAACAGTTCACTGGTCTCTGTGAACTGTTACGTACCAATGAAGAGGAGGAGCATACATGAGCTATGAAACAGTTATCCTTGAAAAAAAAGGTGAAAGGGTCGCTCACATCACCTTAAACCGACCGGAAAAACTGAATGCCATTAATGATGTAATGATGAGAGACCTTAAAGCAGCATTACAAGAGGTGGAAAAGGATACTGAGACCTGGGTGGTCGTCATAAAAGGTATGGGAGAATCTTTCAGTACAGGTGAAGATCTCAGCCTGAAATGGCCGTCGGATGTAATGACACCTCCACCTAAAGAGAGATGGTTCCTCAGCGAACTCTGGGAGTCGGAAATGCGCAAGTCCAATTTTTGGCAGTACATCTATGATTTCCCCAGGTTTACCATTGCCCAAATCCATGGACACTGCCTCGGCTGGGGTTGTTTTTTAGCGATGGTCTGTCGGACGTCCATCGCCTCGGAAGATGCCGTATTCGGCGACCCGTCAATCAGAGCCGGATTCACTTCTCTCAATCCTCTTTGGACCTGGAAGGTGGGTGTGAGAAAGGCCAGGGAACTTCTTTTCACCGGCAAGTATATTGATGGGAGAGAAGCTGCACGCTTGGGTCTTATTACCATTGCCGTTCCCAAAGAAAAGCTGGAAGAAGAGGTGGACCTTGCCGTTGAGAGCTTGATCATAGGAACACCTATTGGGGGATTCGACTCCGAATCTTTTGACATGATATTCGGGCGAACCGCCTTTGACATTTCCGGCCTGGCGGCTGCATGGGGTTATGCAACCAATGTGCACGCTCTCAGCGCAATTCAGCGGCGCGGTTTTGAGCCGGGTGAATTCGATTTCTTCGAAGCCAGAGAGAGATTAGGAATGAAGGGTGCCATTGAAGAAAGGGATAGGCCATTTAAAGAATTGGGATTTTAGTGTCAGCGGATGGAACTTTTTCGAAAATTACGGGAAGGAAATCCCTCATACAGCTTATTGGATTGGAGGTAAAAATGCCTGTATTTGCAGATCGTGATTTAAGCTTAATAAAGTGGCACACCCAATATCAGAAAAATCAATGCGAAGAAGCCTATAGGAAGAAGGCCAAAGAAGGTCGAAGTTACGAGTCTATTATTTATGAAAAGGATGGGAAGATTGCCCGGATCACCCTGAATCGTCCGGAGAAATCAAATGCATTAAACGATGCATTGTATTTTGATCTCCTTGCCGGTCTCGGTGAGGCGTCACAAGATCCTGATGTCAGGGTGATTGTGATAAAAGGTTCAGGACGGGCCTTTTGCTCCGGTCATGATCTCTCAAGTCCTCAAGGGGATGAGTCACCGCCCATTGATCCCAAGTATCATCCTACTGTTCGAGATTTCTTTCAGTTTGAACGGCGTCGCTGCCAGAAGTATGAGGATATTATGAACTGTCCAAAGGCCACCATCGCCCAGGTGCATGGCTTTTGTATCGGCGCCGGTGAAGGAATTCAAGCATCGTGTGATATGACAATAGCCGCTGAAGACGCTCAGTTCGGCACGCGGGGCTTCAGCAGGCTTACCATGGGGATAACTGCAATGGGTGGGTCCGGGGCACCTCATACCTGGCCTGGTGGCTCGGAGAGATACCGTGCCGGTCGCATGCTGCCCGAGATCTCAGGGAAGGAGGCAGCGGAGTTAAGTCTGATAAACAAAGCAGTCCCTGCTGATGAGCTTGAAAAGGAAGTGGAGAGATGGGCTCAGGCTCTGAGCCTTATTCCCCCAGAACGCCTTGCCATTGTCAAGGAAGGCATTAACGGTACACTCGATATAACAGGTCTCGGAAATGCCTTCAGAAATCACTACAACATACATCTTGCCCTGCAATTTATACGTTTCCGTCCCAATGAAACCAACCTCTATAAGGCAAGGAGAGATAAGGGTCTGAAGGGTTTCATTCAAACAAGGGCAGAACATGCTACACCGATTCAAGATGCGGAGTGAGAAAGAAACGGAAGCGGCCGCCAAGCGGCCTAAAGAGCAAACCATACAGGTTAAAGATCTTCACCACACAATAACATCAGTGATAACACCTGTGAATGGGCAATGAATTTCTTTGGAGCCATATTACAGAAGAGTCAATAAAGTCTTGATCATTTGTGCATTTGAATTTTGAATGTGTTTCAGATTTTGATATTCGGGATTTTTCATTTCGAAGGAGGTATGTGCACATGAGCGGATTTGGTTTCAGTGAAGAGCAAGAGATGTTTCGAAAGATGGTGAGAGATTTTAGTAAAAAGGAGCTTGCCCCAGGGGCCAAAGAGAGGGCCAAGCAGGAAGGGGATTACAAGACGGCCCATGAGTGGGCAAAAAGGATGGCTGCTGTGGATCTTATTGGACTGGGCGTCCCTGAGAAATATGGTGGACAGGGGGCGGACTGGGTAACCGTGGCCATTGCCGTTGAAGAGATGTCAAAGGCGGACATCAACCTGGGAGCATTCCCTGTATTGCCGGCACTCATGGCCAAGGCCATGGAGTTAGGAGGAGTATCGGAGGAAATACGGAAAAAATACCTCTCAGCCATGTGCAAAGGGGAGTGTCTGACGTGTCTTTCCATAACCGAACCCAACTGTGGGTCTGATGTGGCTGCCATACGGATGAAGGCAAAAAGAGAAGGGGATGACTATATCCTTAATGGGGAAAAGACCTCTGTGAGCGGTGGTATGACAGCCGATATGTGTTATCTTTTTGCAAAGACGGATCCCAAGGCAGGGGCCAGAGGCGTGACATCTTTCTTTGTGCCACTTGATCTGCCAGGAATCACTAAATCTCGTTTTGACGATACGGGATTTAAAAACGTCACACGAGCTTCGATTTTCTTTGATGATGTTCACGTTCCAGCAGACCATCGTCTCAGTGATGAGGGAAAAGGCTTTTATATGCTGATGGGGACCTTTGATGTTCTTCGTGTCTTCCTGGCCATATCAGTGTTAGGCGCTGCGGAAACTTCCATAAACGAGGCCATAGAATATTCCAAACAGCGCACCGCCTTTGGACAGCCCATAGCCAGGTATGAAGGTGTATCATTCAAGATAGCAGAACATGCTACCAGGATTGAAGCTGCAAAACTCCTTTGCTACCGTACCTTTTGGCTGGCTGATCAGGGCCAAATTCATACAAAGGAAGCGGCAATGAGCAAATGGTTCTGTCCTGTGGTTGCTCGTGAGGCCATCCATGATGCCCTGCTCATTCACGGACACGTTGCGTACAGCACGGAACATCCCCTGGAACAGCGCCTCAGGGATGCCATTGGATATGAATTGGCAGACGGTACTGCGGATATCATGAAGTTGGTCATCGCCCGCGAGTTGATAGGAAAAGAATCCCGACCGTATTGAGAGAGGGGGAGACTCAGGGAGAGGAATTAAAAAATGACGGCATTCTTCATACTGATGCAAATGGATTTTGCACTTTTTTTGTATTATTCCAGGTTTCAGGAACGAGAAAAAAAGATCTGAAACCTGAACACCGACACCTGAAACCGAGAGAATTGGGGGATCCCCTTTAATACACATGAGGTGAATGTGAAATCTGATTTAAAAGAACATCCATTGGAATTCCTCTTCAATCCTGAATCTATAGCCATAGTCGGAATTACAACCGATCCGGACGATATGGGGCGGGAAAGATTCTTAAAGCCGCTTTTGGATTTTGAATTTGAAGGTCAACTTTATCTGGTCAATCCAAAAGGCGGCGAGATCCGCGGTTTGAAGGTGTATCCAAGTATACGAGACATCCCGGGGAGGGTGGACTTTGTCATTGTAAGCGTGCCTGCCCAATTGAGTGTATCCGTTATGGAAGATTGCATTGCCAAAGGTGTAAGAGCGGTGGCAATCTACAGTGCTGGGTTCGGCGAGGTAGGGACCGAAAAAGGTGAGGCATTGGAAGCGGAAATAACCCGGATTGCCCGTAAAGGGGGCATTCGAGTCATGGGACCCAATTGTATGGGCCTCTACAATGCGAGGAGCAAGCTGTCATATCGGTCTGAATACCCGAAAGACGGTGGACCCGTTGCATTTCTTTCTCAAAGCGGCGGGAACACAACTGATCTGGTTCAGATGGCGGTTCCGCGCGGTGTCCGTTTCAGTAAGATCATAAGTTATGGAAATGGACGTGACCTTGATGAATGTGATTTCCTGGATTATCTTACGCATGATCCTGATACTGAGATCATTTCAATGTACATCGAGGGGGTGAAGGATGGGAGACGGTTTGTCGGGGTATTGGGCGAAGCTGCCAAGGTGAAACCCGTTATTTTGTTGAAGGGTGGGCATGGTGAGGCCGGAACACGGGCAACGGCAAGTCACACGGGTTCTCTTGCAGGAGATCATGTCGCTTGGGAAGGCCTCTGCAGACAACTCGGAGTGGTTCAGGTGCATACATTGGAAGAGTTAGCGGATGCGATCATTACTTTTTTGTTTTTCCCCCTTCCACAAGGGAGAAGAGTGTGTCTTATCGGTGTCGGAGGCGGCGCCAGCGTATTAGCCACGGACGCTTGCACTAAAAATGGATTCGTGGTACCTCCACTGCCGGAAGCCGTTAAAAAAAGGCTTTTGGAATACAACCCTCAAGCGGGAAGCATCCTGACGAATCCCATAGACACTCCCTCAATCCTTCAGGAATCCCGCTTCAGGGAGACCCTCAAGACCATATGTGCCTGGGAAGGGGTTGATATGGTGATCAACTTTCTCCTGTCGGCAGATATATTTCCTGCATATTTCGGGAGTTATGATCAAGTGGTTAAGGGTATGGCGGAATCAAGCAAGATCTGCTCAAAGCCTGTGGCACTTGTGCTCCAGCCTGCCAGTTATCCTGAGACGTTCAGAGAAACCTTTGTGGCTCAGAAGATGTTTGCTTCCCAGGGGTTTCCGGTCTATTCTACAATTCCCAGGGCCATGAACGCCATCAACAAATTTATTAACTACAATCACCGGAAATAAGAGGAACTTTCAGATATTAAATACTTCTATCTACTATACGGACAGTGAGCAAAAAGAAATGCAGACTTGACAACCCTTTAACGTATACACGACTTCCTCCTACTCTTCTTCTCTTTCTCTACATCGCCAGGATGAAGATGGCGCCACAGGGCATCCGCTCCATCCTTTTATGGGCAAGGTGTGGCATTTCCCCAGTGCTTTGTTGGGAATCACCCTCCTCATCTTGGCAATGTGCCTTCGACAGGAGGCCTATCAATGGGTTACCCTGTTTCAGTTATCATGAAAATGCAATATTATCAGATTATTGCTATGATTTTCCATATGTTACATTTCATAAGGTCAAAAGGAGGAATCAGAGTGAACCATAAATTATGTTACGTTGTAAAAGATTCTGACCAATAACGAAGTGAAATATGGAAAACTATAACAATCTTGAGTTTTCCCCAATACTTCTACATTTAGTGACTACGAGAGCAAAGCAGATACTCCCCTTCTGTATTTTCTCGAGAGAATAACTCTTTGATCAATTCTGTCATCCCCCTGTGTATATAAAGAGTATAATCCAGAAATGAAGAGTGACTCTACCCAATCTTCCAAAAATTGACAGTATTGACAATTTTTTGGCAGATTATCTTTCTTCAAATAGCCACATACACGCCTTACCTGTGCGACAAAAACATCTACAAATGTATTTTCTCAAAGAGTCCGGACATAAGCCGGCCCCAAGTACAGTTCAAAATTCCTCAGAAAGATAGGATTTATCTGTCATGTCATTAGGGTAAGCATGCTGTTATCAAACTCATCTCCAGTCAGAGCAACTCATTGATATTATAAGAGATTTATGGGGGGGGGTCTTTCAATTTTTTGCCTTGTACTTAGAAGCAGGCCATAGGAGCATTTCTATTTACTTCTATGGGCTATTGCATAAGTGCAAATGCCTTAGCCGCCCTATTGCTTTTTAGAATATTGAATTTTTTCATCAATAATGACTTAGGCATAAGAATTGCAAATATCAGACACACAATACGCACAATACGATTGCCAATCTATCTCATATAATTCATTGAAGGATCAAAATGAAAAATAGCCAAAAGAATTTCTGGTTGTTTCCACATCTCCTGCTCTGTGCACCCATCAATTTCATTCTAAGAACACTGATTGCTCCTTTCATATTGCTTGTCTTTATCACATTGTATACATTCTCGGCTGTATATGCAAATACCATGGTTTATTCGATCCATCTTGGCTCGTTTAAGAACTTTGATAATGCAAAGGAAGAGGTGTCCAGGCTGAAGAGATCCGGCTTCGATTCCTTTTATAGATACGAGACCGTTAAGGGCCTAGGAAAATGGTACAGAGTTTATATTGGAAAGTATGGATCGAAGATAGAGGCAGAAAAAGAAGCTGGAGCTTTAAAGGATACAGGTTTAGTTTCATACTTTACCATAACAATTCCGGATCAGATGGCCAATGGTCGACTCGGTAAAAGTGATAATCAGAGCAATAGTTACGTTCTATACATAGGCTTCTTTACAGAAAGGTCTAACGGCGACAGGTTGGTTCGTAAATTGAAGGCCTTTGGCCTGAATTCTTTTTTAGCGGAAGAAGAGGTTTCAGGTAACAGATGGTATCGCGCATACGTTCTGCCATTCCATGATGAGCATGAAGCGGTGTCAACAGGTTTGGAATTAAAGAGTAAAGGCTTGATTCAATATTATAGACCGGTACTACTTGATCCTTCTCTAAGTGAAAAATATTATGTGCCTGGTGATAGAAGAGAGCCTATGAATTTTTCAGGAGGCATTGATTCCGATGGTGAGAGAAATGCAGGGAGCGGGCTTCAAGAGGAAGGTGACTTCAGTGAGAGATATGAGATGCGAGGGGGGACGGAAAAGGGGGGGAGAGAAAGAATTAGCCATATAAATCATGAGGAGGAACAGATACAGCTCACCATTGCACATGAGAAGGGCTACTATGAAGAAGGGGAGAATATTGATGCAAAAGAGGGTTTTGGTAAAAGTGAGGGAATGATCAGGGGTGTGGGAAAAGAAGAGATTATTGTATCGAATAGCAAGGAGATAATAGATAGCTTCCCTCAAGAGCCATATAATTTGGAAAACAAATATAGAATGATTGAATCCGAAGAGGGAGAGGAGATAGAGTCTGTATATGATTCCAAGGTCTTCGGCGAGGAGATAGAGGAGATTCATATTCCTGAAGAAGGGTATGGAAGAAGAAGTGGATTTAAGCGTTAAGGATGGTTTGACAAGTCGGTGTATTTCTTACAACAGTCAATCTGATTAGTAATCAGAAAGGGGGAACTTCCAATGAAGCATTATTCAGGCCATTTCAGCATGGTGTTGATTTTCATTTTCCTGATAGCTGTATTCATTGCAGGATGTTCCATGGAATCCGAGCACATATCAGACGTGGAATCCGAGCACATATCAGACGTGGAATCCGAGCACATATCAGACGAGGAATCCGAGCAGACATCAGACGGAGACCTGAGTGGTACGTGGAAGATGTATCATACTGAACATGGAACTGAAATGGATGATGAGGGTCCTATAGTTATTTTGCATAGCAATAATACCCTTTTTTTAGACAGTTGCGGTTTTATGTCATGGAATACAAATTTGATAGTGAGTGGTGACCACGTGGAAGGGTCTTGGGTTGATAGTGAGGGGTTTACTTGCACACTAATAGGCACGATCACAACTAATAACATGGAGATTTCAGGAGCATGGAGCGATACAGGTGGTGCTGGTGGAGAGTGGCGACTTGAAAAAATTTCTGATTCTACAAGTCCTATATCGATGGGATCATTATTCATTCTAGGTGATTTCTGTGGAGAATCTATAAGTATTGATACGAGTAATGTTTGCGCATTTAAAGATACCGCAGACGGAGTATTGGACGATATAGAGATAGATACATCCTATGATGGTGGCTGGATTGGCATAGAAATTGAAACTCCTGATCTTCTTTCATCAGACACAGAGTTTGATGTAGAGGTCGATCAATTCAAGATAGATTTACAAGGTGATGTTGTGAAAGATTGTTTTGGATATCAAGATCTGGGAGCCGAAAGTGGCACAGTCACCATTGAAATCTATGATGGAGAAAAACTATCAGGCAGTTTCGATCTCATGTTTCATGATGGGTCCTATATTTCAGGTTCCTTTGATCTAGAGCTTGAAAGTCCGGATTGAACGTATATGAGCATATTATATAGGCTCAACCCGGATTAGCGTGAAAAGTCCCAAATTCTGCTAAGACCCGAAGTCTGAAGTTGTCGAAATTCCTGTATCCGTAGGCGATGCGTATTGTTGTTCTCAAAGCGTTGTTGATGCCCTCGACAGCCCCATTGGTAATTCGGTTGATGAAGTAATTGAGAATCTGATCTCGCCAGTTTCTCAATGTTTTTGTGAACATTTGCAGATACTTATTGCCCGTACTCTCGGCCTTTAGGATCCATACATCGAGAAACCGGACAGCCTTTTCCCTGCAATTGACCTTTTTGAAGATCATCCGGAATTCTTCCTTGAGCAGATACAATGTGCGCAGTTCCGGACACAATTTCAATATGTCGTTCAGCTGAGCCTCTTGCTCTGATGACAATTCAGTACGGTTGCGTACAAGTATCCACCGGCTGCCTTTGAGGGCCGTTTTTATGTCATCGGTGCTTTCCCTCTGATACTTGGTTCGCAACTGGGTCAGACGAGTGTTCAGTTGTTTCATAACATGGAACCGGTCTACCACCACCTTGGCATGGGGGAGCTTGCTTCGGACAGCTTGATAATAGGGAGCCCACATGTCTATGGAGACAAAGCGGATGGCTTTCCTTTTTTGGAGCCCAAAGCTTCGATCCAATTCTCAAGGGTACTTTTCTCCCTGTCAGGCAGCACTGCCAATATGCATTTTCTGGAGATATCCGAAATCACTAACACGAACTGCTTGTGACGCTTTTTAAGGGAAAGCTCATCGATTCCAAGTACTTTGGTCTTGCCGACAACAGTGGCGCTTTTTCTCAGTACCGCAATACGGTTGAATATCTCTTTAACCGTAGAATGACTCAGACCCTCACGCAGCGCAACAGACTTGCAGGTCCCTGCGAGGCAGGCGTAATAAACATGCATCTCGAAGGCTATTGATTGCCTGCGATGGGAATCCACAAATGGTAGTTCCTCAGCAAACGTACGGCCACAATGTTCGCATCTGAAACGCCGAGACGAGAAATGCAAGAATAAAAAAGGCCCTCCCATTCATATCTACCAGGAAAACTGCGCGGGGTGTCTCATCTGCGAGCTGCGTTGCTCGCTCAGGTTTGAAAA
>JAXHSZ010000484.1:0-9930 GCA_034190725.1 Thermodesulfobacteriota bacterium | reverse complement strand
GAAAGTTGCGGGAGACCCGCGCCGCCAACCCGGCGGAAGCATTAACCCTGTCTGCTCAGGCGATGGAACAGCAGGAGCGAGATGGTTCAACGTTTCCAAATATCACCTACCACCACTTGCGCCGCACTAGGGCTGACCTGATGGCCGGCATGCGCGAAGAGGATAAGGCCAAGAAGGAGTTGAGTACACTTGTCAAGGACCTGAAGAAGCGTGGTGTCAACCAGCCCATCCTAGACGAGATCGAGGCGTACGCCAAGAGCTTGTAAAACGTGTTTGGAAAGGCGTAGCAGGAGAAGGGGCAGGGCTGACTCGGCTTGCCCCCCTCCAATCGGGCAGCCGGTGCTTTTTCTCCCCCAACCCCCACACTTCAAACTTATGACTACTGCTATTAATCTATACTTCTAATCACCTCAAAGAAGTTACCTCAAAGAAGTTTTGATTATATTTACAAACCTTTACTCCAAATAATACCAGCTATTTTCTGCAAACTATACGTCAGACTCAGACGTAAGGGCACATTGCAATGTGCCCCTACACATCTCATGTATTCCTCCGATTAAAACCTTCATCTTCCTTGACCTTGAAGAAAATATCTCATTTCTGGATGGACACTATAGATAGCGTCCATCCAAAAGCTGCCACGGATCACAAAGAGTGGATAAAATGAATGAAGGGTGCGCTCTGTTGAGGCACCCTTCAGAAAGAAAATTTCTTATTTTTGGTAAGATCAAACAATGGAGTCAGATTATGCTGCTTTCATCCTCTCTATTCGTACGGCACAGACTTTCGTCTCCGGTATCTTGGCAATGGGATCTAATGCGGAGTTTGTGAGAACATTGGTTGGACTGTCCGGGAAATGGAAGGTCATTGATACTACTCCTTGGGGACAGATATCCGTTACCTTTGCATTTGCCTCCACTTCTCCCCTTCTGGAGAGAACCCGTACCATTTCATTATCCTCTATCCCGAGAACAGCAGCATCCTTCGGGTGAATCACAACAAATTCGTGACCGTCCAAGACGTTCAACCCCTCAACTTTTCCGCTCATTGTGCTGGTATGAAAGTGATAGAGACTCCGATCAGTAGTGAGCAGTAAAGGGTACTCATCGTCCGGGAGTTCTGCGGATAGTTTGTATTCCAGGGGCATAAATTTTGCTTTCCCGCTCTTTGTTGCAAACCGCTCAGTATGTAAAATATAGTGACAGCGACTGTTTATTTACTCTTAGGAGGTCTACCCCACGGTAATGCCAGCAACTTCCGACATAACAGCCCCTCAATACTCTGTATAAATTCATCATCACCGCAAGGACGACACGTCATTGAACTCTTCCTTATATCTTTAACCAGTTGTTCGTCATCTCTTTCGCCTAAATAAACCTGCCAGTCTTTTATCTCTTCCTTCAGATAACAATCTTCCGATAACAACGGGTCAGTTCCTCGTTCAATGTGGCCTCTAGCGCTTGACCACCTGTACTCATAAGCCTTCTCCACTATAGGTTTTCATGTCTGAATGGTACAAACGTTGTCATGTGGAGATATGAGCTTACTGTCTGAATGCCCAATCACGTTTATCTTATTACAGTTACGGCTTCGGAAGATGGCTTAAGAAAAGCAATTGGAGAGGCAAACCGAAGATATACACAACACATAAGCTTTTCCAAGGGATGGCAAGGTTCGACTGACTTCAGTATGAGAGAAACAACAGACCAATTGGTAATGAACATTTTGTACAATGATTGAAAAGAGACTGGGGGGATACTTCAGCCGCAAAAGCCAGGACCGAAAAAGAGAGATGGTTGAATTGAATATTGTGTCCCCAGTACTAACTGGATGTGAATGTGTGATCACATTTGACAAGAGAACCTCAACTATTGGATTATTCGAACTCCTCAGATAGTATTGCATAATCGGGGAGCCAGAGATTTTTCTCCTTCAGCCCCCAACCATATTTCGCAATAAATGTACTTTATGGAAGATTATACAAACTACTATTGACATTTAGAATTGAAAACCGGAATACAGTTTAAATCTACAATTTCAGAAACCTCTGAATTCACCTTTCCTGTTTCTTTTTAAACCCTTAAAAACCTTGACCTATTCCCTTTAATTCGCTATTATTTCAATTACCATATGAAATCTTTAATTAAGACCATATTGTTCCATTTTACAGCTTTCAGTAGTAGTTATAACACAGAGGTGCTTTATGGTTGCTATCTTGATTTTGCCCACGAAAATTATTCCAGGTCCCGCGTTCGCATCCTGTGTGCTTGTGTCGCTATTTTTCGTCAATATCAATCATATATGATGGCATACAATTGTGGAGGGATTTAAAGGACTTTTTCGTTATTTTCATGTCGCTTTTCGCATTTCAATAGTACTAATTACGGGCTATAAGTGTTGGCTACTATTATGTTGTGTGCCATCATTGAAGAGGTGTAAAAATGATTGAACCCATGTTAGTGAGTGTGTCTGCATCTGTTCTTGCTAACATACTTAGCGATTTTATTAAGAAAAAAAGAACAGATCCCGAATTGCTCAAAAAGTTAGAACAGGAAGTATCAAAACGGGTAGGTAAGCAGCCACCTTTAGTCGCACAGACGAATGATCTCATTGAAGCCTATAAGGAAGAGCGGTTAGTTTTAGTTTTAGGCGCTGGCGTTTCTGCAGATCATGGATTGCCAAGTTGGAACACACTTCTGCAAAAATTACTCCTTTCAACCTTTATGAGCGAGACGAGCCAATCTAAAGAAAAATCACAGGTGCTTGCAAAAATCTTTACAGAATTTTTCTCTCCAAGCCCTTTGGTTGCAGCTCGTTATCTTAGAACATTTTACGAAAGTGACAATGAATCAAATAAGATGCCTTTCGATGAAGCGGTAAGAAATGCAATATATGATGAAATAAATTTAAAGAAAAGTTCAAAAACCATTAATGAGATTGTAAATCTATGCGTTGCCCCTGGGAAAAGCCCAAACCTTGATTCCATAATTACCTACAACTATGATGATTTAATTGAATATCATCTATCCAAGTTAAAGATAGATGTTCCTTATAAATCTGTTTTTGATGTGGGAATGAATCCAACAACAAAAGAACTTCCCATATACCATGTCCATGGATTCTTGCCCCAAGATGTAAAATTAGAGAAGAACAACAAAGTAACTTTAAGCGAAGATGTTTATCATCAGCAATATAGCGATATTTATAGCTGGAATAATATTGTTCAGATAAATAAATTTAGAGATTGTAAGTGTTTATTTATTGGAATTTCCTTCACAGACCCAAATCTTAGACGCCTTTTGGATATATCTAAACAGCAAAAAGGCTCAAACGCTGAGTCTCACTATATAATCCGAAAGAAATACAATTTAAATAAAATTGAAGAAAATATTTCGAAAATATTAGATCAAAATGCTGATTTGTTTGATGAGAAGGTGAAAGCAAATTTAAAGCTCGATGAAACAGTTAAATATCTTGTTAAAGTTATAGAAATGTTCGAAGAAAATGACGCCAAATCCTTTGATGTTGGAACAATATGGGTAAAAGAATGGGATGAAATTCCAAAAATATTACGATCAATACGTTCCCTGAAAGCAAATGGCATCAACTGAGATCAAGAGCACACAACAAACAAATTCAGCGGACGCAAAAGGCCGCGCCGCTGATTTAACCGTTACCGCGACGCTTACGCGTCGCGGTAATGCGGCGTTGACTTCGTCTAATGGCTTGCCAGCGCCGCGCAAGCGTTGCGCTAACAAGCCATTAGACCAACAGCCATCCGTCCGACCACGAGCAAGCTCGCGCCCGGATGGATGGCAGTTGGTCAACGCCGCATTAGCGTATAAAATTAAAATTGATGAAGTAACTCATGAGACTTATTGAAAAATTCGTAATGCAATGTAGAAAACCTTCAGGTCGTTTGGGTAGATTTGTCGGAATATCTATGAATTATGGGCATACTAAAGTTAGGCAGTGGGGACTTAGTCATATTTCCATTAAACCAGATTCATGTGTTCTTGATATAGGTTGTGGTGGAGGAAAGACTGTTAAAGAGATAGCCTCATCTGTAACAAAGGGAAAGGTTTACGGAATTGATTACTCTGAGGATATGGTTCAATTATCAAAAAAGGTAAATGATAACCTGATAAAACAGAGCATCGTTGAAATAATGTTTGGCACCGTCTCCTCTTTACCATTCCCAGATAACATGTTTGATTTTGTAACGGCGTTTGAAACATATTATTTCTGGCCTGATTTAATGAATGATTTAATCGAGGTAAAACGTGTATTAAAACCAGGAGCATTTCTTTTATTAGTTCATGCAACATATAAAGATGATCAGTTTGAAAAACGAAATAGCAAATTGGTTAATCTACTTGATATAAAGATTCATACACCGGATGAATACAAAAATTTTCTGTTTGAAGCAGGATATCAGATAGAAAACATAAATATTCTACATGAAAAAAATTGGATAACTGTGGTTGCGAAAAAAAGTGAAAGCTAATAAGGCTAATGCAGCCGACGTAAAAAAGCGGCGCGGCTGATTATCGGCGTTCGGCAGAATTAAGTCGGGCGCCATCGGGTAATTCACTTCGAAGTGCAGCCATATGGGCTCGGCTGGGGGGTCTACTTTTATGACGATTCGTGCGGTTGAGGACAACCAGGCTGAAGCAAGCGCAACACTCGATCCGACGGAAGTATCTGGGCGGAAGGTCGAGTTCGACTATCTGCGAACATTTGCAGTTGTTCTCGTGCTGTTCCAGCACGCGATTCTCGCCTACACCAAATACGCTTTCATCAATTTTGAGAACCCGATCGCGAATTCCAATCCGGTTGTAAACGAACAGCGATGGATCGGATTTGATTTGATTGTGGCGTTCAACGAAACGTTCTTCATGCCGTTGCTGTTCTTTATCTCCGGCATGTTTGTCTGGCAGAGTTTGACAAGAAAGGGGGCCCGGAAATTCCTTAGAGATCGCCTGACAAGGCTCGGTCTTCCCTTTGTCATCGGTGTTTTGTTCCTGATTCCCCTGGCCTACTACCCTGCGCAGCTCCAAATAGGGCTGATTACCGGAGCAGACTTCAGCTATGGCGCATTCTGGCTCGGAATGGTCCAATCCGGCTTTGGGACCGCCGGTCCCCTTTGGTTCTTATGGCTGCTTTTGGCATTCAACTGCCTGGCTACCCTCCTGTACCGAGTCGCCCCTTCCCCGGGAGGTTTCATCAGAAAGCGATCGACTCTCATCCTTGATCATCCCTTAGCGTTTTTTGGAGCACTGCTTGGAATCTCAATAGCCGCGTATCTGCCTATTGCGATCATTTTCGGACCGATGGAGTGGATTGGAATCGGGCCCTTTCATGCACAGGCTAGCCGAATATTGCTTTATCTTTTGTACTTCCTTGCGGGCACGGCGGTCGGGGCATGCGGCTTTGACCGCAGCGCGTTCAGATCTGATGGCGCGCTCGCCAAGCGTTGGTGGGTGTGGTTGGCTGTGGGCCTGATCTCTTTCACTGTGTTTATCATCATGCTCGTAGTTGTATCTGATATGGAGCGAACCATTGTCAGTGAGATTGCTTTCGTGGTCTGCTGCGGGGCCACCGTATTCGGGATGATTGGGCTCTTTCTTCGGTTCGTGAAGCGGCGCGTAGGTATTTTCGACAGCCTGAGCGAAAACTCATACGGAATCTATATTATTCACTACGTTTTTGCAACTTGGCTTCAGTACTTGTTGTTGGGAAGCACCCTTCATCCCTGCGTGAAGGGAATGATGGTGTTCGTAGGCACATTGATTCTCAGTTGGACGTCGATTGCCGCCATTCGACGCATACCAGCGGTAGCAAAGGTCATCTAGGCCGGATATGCAGGACACTTGCAGAAATAGGGAGATATAGCGCGCCAAACTAGGCGCTGTACCGGTCGGCAATTCCGCTGTGCTTCTTTGCTGCCTGTAGGCTTGAACGTTATGCAGCTCTATTCCAACAAAGGCAGGTTTGTATGACCTATGAAAAAAATGCAACTGATTTGAAAAGCTTCAGAGTTCCATTCATTATTTTTCTTACATTTTGGACCATAGCAATTGTTTTGTGGCAGATCACGGGGAGCATATTTTATTTGTTCAATTTTGGTTATATTGGAATGGCTATCGGCGTTGGAATTGGCCTTTATGTTTTGCTTCCACGCAAAAAGAAACCTTCGGGCAGGCGTTTCGCTCAATTGCTGATTGGTATCTATATGTTGGGCTTTCTTGGAATAATTGAACAAGAAAACATGCAACTTGAAGGGTTCTTTTTTTATATACTGTCCGGTTTTTTTGCTGGTTCCGTCATTCATTATTTGGTGGCGAAAATATTGGGGCCGGTTCTGTTTGGGAGAGGTTTTTGCGGATGGGCATGTTGGACAGCAATGGTACTTGATTTTCTTCCCTATAAACGGAACAAGACAGGAAGAGTAGCAGCGCATTGGGAGTCGCTGAGATATATCCATTTTGGCCTCAGCCTATTATTAGTTCTCGCATTATGGTTTATCTATCAATACCAGCCTGCCTCAACGAATCAATCAGATTTGGCATGGCTCGTCAGCGGAAATGCATTTTACTATGTTTCTGCTATCATCCTTACTTTTACCCTTAAGGACAATAGGGCCTTTTGCAAATATCTATGTCCAATACCAACAGTGCTCAAGATTACATCAAGATTTTCCTTTCTCAAAATCGAAGGGAACAAAGAAAAATGCACCCAATGCGGTGCGTGCAGTACTGCATGTCCCATGGACATCAACATCATGGAATACGTAAACAACGGTGAAAGGGTGCTTTCCACTGAATGTATTTATTGCTTGACATGTACAACAGTATGCCCTGAAGGAATTCTCAATGATTCTTTCAGGATAGATATTGGCGGGAAAGATCATATACAAAGAAGATGATACTGATGAACAAAATAGATACGCTCGGATGCCAATAAGCGCCGATTTGCTCTACTTATGAGTACTGTGGATGTAGTATGTTATACGATTGAAATAATAAACGAAATATTGGTGATGAATTCACTGAGACAGGGGGTAAACAGATGACCGAATCCAAAAAAAACAGCATGGATAAGACAATGATTATAGAACAGATTGCCGATTTATCCAGATTGCTCGGGATGATTCCAAGCGATGATACTGTTATTGTCAATGAGCCTGTTACCAACAACTCCATGGAGTTATCAAAATGGTTTAGTGAAGCCAGAAATTCATTTTTAAAATTATCTATTCAACTCGATAAAGCACTGGATCTTAATTTGCAATAGCCTTTCTTTAATTTTGATTTTAATCACATGCAAGTATGCAAAAGTAAACTCATATTTGCAGAGGTACACCGAAGATATCCTCGATATAGAGACTTTTCCAAAGGATGGCGAGTTTATCTTTGGCAGGGGAGATTTTCATCATACCCTATAGGTGAGACCTATTTAGAGATGGCAAAATTGAGTATTATTTCACCAGTACTAACTGGATGTGAATGCGTGATCACATTTGACAAGAGACCCTCAACTTCTGGATTATTCGAATTCCTCAGATTATATGGCATAATTGGGTAACCGGAGATCTTAATCCCTCAGCCTTCACGCCATGTTTAGCAATAAATGTACTTCATGGAAGGCTATACAAACTGCTAATAACATTTGGAATTGAAAACCGGAATACAGTTTGTAGTCTATACTTTCAGAGACTTCTGAATTCACCTTTTCTGTTTCTTTTTAAACCCTCAAAAACCTTGACCTATTCCCTTAAATTCGCTATTGTTTTGATTACCATATGAAGTCTTTAATCAAGACCATATTGTTCCATTTTACAACTTTCAGCAGTAATCTATAAATAGATACAGATTCAAAGTCACAAAAAGCCCTCAATAGGATGAATAGGTTTTTCCGGCATGGTTTTTTCTCTTTTCGTGGTGAGTGGAGGGATGATCTCATGACTGACAAACCGGATCATAAGGAAACAGAAAGAGCGGTAAAAGAACTCCAAAAGGAAATTACTGATAGCAAAAGGGGGGATGGGGTATCACTGGAAAGCGAGAAGAGGCTTCAAGCCTTCTTAGACGCCTCCCCTGGTTCTGCACTTCTCATAGACGGCAAAGGGACCATTCTTGCCATAAACAAAGCTGGCGCAAAGAGGCTTAATAGGAATGAGAACGAACTCATAGGCATGGATGCATTCGATATAATCCCAGCCCTTGTTTCCAGAAACCGGAAACATCATGTGTCCGAGGCCATTCGGTCAAACCGAATCATCCGTTTTGAGGCTCAACGTGATGGCATGGTTTTTAATAACACCATCTGTCCTATTCCTGATGACAGTGGAAAAGTGAAACATTTGGCCATCTACAGCAAGGACATTACAGAGCAGAGACTGGCCGAAGAAGCACTCAAAAAGAGCCACCACGAACTGGAACAAAAGGTAAATAAGCGCACCATTGAATTGGAAAAGAAAAATACACAACTCAAAAATGAAGTAAGGCTTCGCAAACAGAGAGAGAAACAACTGGACACAATTCAACTGGAGAGAACCTTAATTCTGGACAGTCTCTCTGAACTTGTGGTGTATCAAGACGCAGACATGAAAATATTATGGGCGAACAAAGCAGCAGGTGAGTCTGTGGGCATCTCCCCTGACAAATTGGAAGGACGCCATTGTTATGAGGGTTTGCATCAGCGAAGCAAACCCTGTATCGAGTGTCCTGTTGTGAAAGAAATCAAAACCGGAGAACCGCAGAAATCTGAAATAAAATCCCCGGACGGGCGATTTTGGTCCATTCAGGGAATTCCGGTTCAAGATAAAAACGGCAATCTCACAGGTATGATTGAAACCACCGCAAACATCACCGAAACCAAGCGAATGGAAGAAGAACTCCGCAAAGCTCAAAATCAATTGGAACTCAAAGTACAAGAACGCACAGCCGAATTGATGACAACAACCCAGCAACTCCAGAAGGAAATAGAAGAGCACAAGGAGGTTAAAAAACAACTGCACGAGAGTGAAGAAAAATATGGCATACTGGTGGAGACACTCAATGAGGGTTTTGTCATACTTGACGAAGATCTTGTGGTAACCTATGTAAACGAAAAACTCTGCAAGATTTTGGAATATCAGCGTGAGGAGATAATAGGGACTTCCGTCATACACTTTCTCGGGAAACTCAACCGGAAGACATTGAATAAACGCGTTGCTCAATTGAAAAAAGGAGAGCCCGTCTCTTTAGAAATAACATTACAGAAGATATCCGGTGGCAATATTCAATCCATACTCTCCGCCAAACCCATGTTTGACATAAATGGCCGGTACCAAGGTGTCTTTGCTGTAATAACCGATATCACTCGTCTCAAGCACACTGAATATTCACTCAAGCAAAGAGAAAAGGAATTGAAGACCAAGACCGTCAAACTACAAGAAGTTAACACAGCATTAAAAGTGCTTTTGAAAGCAAGAGAACATGACATAAAGGAGACCGAAAAAAAGATATTATTCAATATGAAACAGCTGGCCATGCCCTATATACAGAAACTGAAAAAAAGCAAATTGGATGACAGACAAATAATCTATTTAGATATACTTGAGACAAATCTTTCAGAGATAACATCTCCGCTCATGAAGAAATTATCTCCTGAACATTCCAACCTTTCTCCCAAGGAAATACAGGTTGCCAATCTCATAATACAAGGCAAAAGCACAAAAGACATAGCCGAATTATTCTCTTCTTCAGTAAGGACAATAGAGGCTCACCGGAGTAATATTCGGAAGAAGATGGGAATAAAAAACAAGCAAGTGAACCTGAGAATCCACCTCTCTCCCACCTTTAATACTTAATTTGACTAAGTATTTTATCCGCAATAAAACCGTATTGACTTTTCAATTAAATTCTAGATACTATGAATTCAATA
>JAXHSZ010000483.1:0-24718 GCA_034190725.1 Thermodesulfobacteriota bacterium | reverse complement strand
CAAAGTTTGACCGTAGTTGCATCGATATGACCCCGAATTTTGTGGTAGGTCTTGCGCTTCCTCTCCGCTCGATCAGCACCCAGCTCATCAGTTACACTGAGCAAGGGGGTATCCACGGGAGAAAGGTAAAATTGATAGTAGAGGATGACCGTTTTACAATACCTGCATCTATTGCTGCCTACAAGAAACTCCTCTACAAAGACAGTGTGCTGGCTATCCTCGGCATGGGAGGAAGTGGGCAGCATAAGGCTCTTTATGACCGTATTGAAAAGGACAAGATGCCGGTAATAACCGT
Organism: Thermodesulfobacteriota bacterium; assembly: GCA_034190725.1. Classification (GTDB taxonomy): domain Bacteria; phylum Desulfobacterota; class UBA8473; order UBA8473; family UBA8473; genus JAXHSZ01. The sequence continues at coordinate 24,423 of JAXHSZ010000483.1, read as the reverse complement.
TTCATGGTCGAACCATGTAAGCAGGCCCTTTAAGAGGTATAGTTTCCAGCCCACGAACGATAATATCGATGAAATAAAAATGATTGTTGAATATATCGTAAATAATGCTAATAAAGAAGAAGTGAGGCTGGCCTATGTTTACTTAGATGCTGAAACAGGAAAGTCTGGTCTGGAGCAATTATCGGAGAGCATTAAACACTATGGACTAGAACTTTTAAATAGGGAAATTGTTAATATTGGTGATGTGGATGTAACTCCTCAGGTAATGAGGCTAAAGAGGAAGAAAATCAATTACATTATTTCGCTAACGGGCGGCCCTGGGTTCTTCGCCTTTTTAAGAGATTCTATAAAACTCGGTTACTCCCCTGTCGTTATATCCAGTCTTCATCTAATAGGAGAGGATACGGTGAGAGTAGTAGGAGAGGCTGCGAGAAATCTGACGGCGATCAGTTGTGTTGCATCATGGTATGATAATGAGCCGGAGACATCCAAAATGAGGGAGATCACATTACGGTACCATCCGGAGTCAAAAGAACCAGAGTATGTTGAGAATTTTGGGTCTCACAGGTATCACTCCAAGGGTTGGCTTGGAGCAATGATTTTTACAGAGGGTGCCAAAAGGGTCGGAAAGGACTTGAATCATGAAACGCTGGTTGCAGGATTGGAAAAGATAAAAGATTTTGATACTGGGGGCCTCTCCGGTCCGATAAGCTTTGGGCCCAATAAGCGAAAAGCGAATGATTGTGGTAAGTTTTACAAGGCTGACGTGGAAAAGAAACGTTTTGTACCCATCTCCGGATGGGTCAGGCCTGCACACTGAAGTGAGATGGTGACTTATGAAGGTATAAAGAACACAGGAAGTCCGATTATTTGGTGCTTGACCGAAGACTCCAGATTTTCGGTCAAAAATTCGAAATCCGAATAATTCAATTTTGAAGATAGGAGATCTTCGATGACGGTAAGAAGGAATGTATTATTGGTGGTCGGATTGTTGGTGAGTATTTTTTTCACTTACGGCTCTTTAAGTCAGGCAGCAGACGTCAGAGGAGTTACGGAAAAATCAATACGAATAGGCTTTATAATTGATCTTACTGGCCCTGCTGCAGGTAGTGTTGCAGATGTAATTAATGGGTTCAGGACACATGTCAGGTACATCAACGAGCAGGGAGGCATTCATGGAAGAAAATTACAGATAATTGCAGAAGATGACCGCTTTTCAATTCCTTATGCCATTTCGGCATTTAAGAAGTTGGTTTGCAGAGATAGAGTATTTGCACTAGCTGGTCTTACTTCTACGGGTCTTCTTAAGCCATTAATGAGTAAAATGGAGAAGGAGAAATTGCCGACCTTATCAATGGTAAGCCCTGAAATTGCCGTTAACCCCCACAAAAAATATATATTTATTGCCTGGGATACCTATGAGGGACAGGCAAGGATGCTTACCGATTATGTGATCAAAGAATATAAATTGAAGGATCCGAGGATTGGGATAGTCATGCCTGACAATGAGACAGGAAAGACTGACCTGAGAGCTGTGTTGCTCAGGTTAAAGGAGTATAATATAGAGCCTGTGACAAAAGAAATACTGATGGCAGGTGCAATGGAAGCAAGCACACAGGTAATGAGTTTGAGGAAGAATGGAGTCAACTGCATAATGCATATCGGAACACTCCCCCAAGCAGCAGTTCTTTTGCTGAGAGAATTGAAAAAGTTTGGACTAAAGAAGCCGGTCTTTAATAGCTATGCAGCAATGATTGATGAGAGTCTGAATGAGATTGGTGACGCCGCAAATCAAGCCTATATAATACATTGCTTCTCTCCATGGTATGGTGAAGGACCCGGGGTAGAGGGGATGAGGAATGTTACTCTGAAGTACTATCCAGGGACCGAGAGACCTTATCGTGGTACATCGTTCGCTGGTGGATGGGCTATTGCATCCGTTTTAGATGAAGGGTTAAAGAGACCCGGGAGGAACCTGGATGAAGATGCCCTGATAGAGGCCCTTGAGAGTTTTAAGAATTATGATACCGGTGGGCTTATTCCACCTGTCAGCTACAGTTCAACCAGCCATAAGGGCGGAGATTCATGGAAGATTTACAAGGCGGACCCTGTAGACGGGAAATACATTGCCGTAACCGGTTGGAGGAAGTCGGATTAGGGATGTAAACGGCTCGAAAGGGACCCTTCAAGTGTCGGGTTACACATTTATTTGAGTAACTCCAGGTTTCAGTGTTCAGGTTTCAGATTTTTTGTTTCTCTCTCCTGATACCCGACACCTGAAGCTAAAAAGTTGCGACCTGTGCGGTTATGCAGGATTGTGGCAAGCGGTGAACTTGGCTAACCGCACAGGTCGAAATTTTGAGTCTATGTGATGGGAGATTTTCACCACCCGAGAATCTGTTTCTTGGCGCCTGCATCCTTGAAAAGCATAAACCGAGAAATGAGATATCGTTTGCAAGGCCAAGGAAAATGAAGATTTTAGCAGCAGGAATACATTGAGTAATGTATGGGCAGATTTCAAACCCGCCTGTACCGACGTAATGATCTCTCTGTGTTCTAAGTGGAGGAGTTTTGGTAATACCCAATATGTTGGAAAGAGGGGGTTATTATGGAAGGTAAGGATAAATTGACTGCAATAGGAGAGAAGAGGACCGAATGGGAAGAGAATGTATTGATGCCCGCGGCCAAGAGGTTCGGTATGGAGAAAAGGCCGACAAAGTTTTCTACACCCTTGGATATAGAGGGTTTTGACTTTGAACGGGATGTTGGTTTCCCAGGGGAATATCCATTTACGGCGGCAACTTATCCTGTAAATCTGGTGCCCGGAATCCAAAGAGGCGCAAAACCCGGGGGTTTGAAGAGGTCAGGACAGTATTCCGGGTATGGGACCCCGGAAGATACCAGGGATTACTATAAACAGATGGCGAAATTGAGCTGGACAGGCGGCCCGAACCTGGCTCTGGATCTCCCTACCCAGTGTGGTTATGATTCGGACAATGAGATGGTTGAAGGAGAAGTGGGTAAGGTGGGTGTGGCCATAGATACTTTGAGAGATTTTGAAATCATATTTGAGGCATTTACAGGTGAGCAGGACCTGGACAGGATCGCCACGAATATTACTATTAATGCCTCTGTTGGTATCATGATTGCCATGTATATAGCGCTGGCCGAAAAGAGGGGCATACCCATGACAAAATTGAGGGGCACTCCCCAGAATGACATATTAAAAGAGTTTGTTTCGAGGGGGACCTATATATATCCTCCAAGACCTTCCATGAGGCTGTTTCGAGACAGCCTGGTTTTCTTCGCGGAAAATCTTCCGAAAATGAATATAACCAGTTTTGCGGGGTATCATATGCGTGAAGGGGGCGCTACGAGAGTGCAGGATTTGGCTTTCACCATAGCAAATGGGATTGCCTATCTACAGGAAGGTGTGAATGCAGGGCTTGATATTGATGCTTTTGCTCCCAGGTTTACCAGCGGATTTGGCGGCAGTATGGAGTTTTTCAAGGAGATAGCCTTACAGAGAGCAGGTCGCCGAATGTGGGCCAGGATTCTTAAAGAAAGATTTGGGGCAAAAAAGAAGGATAGTATGCGGGTCCGAGGTCCTATGACGGCTGGTATCGGTTGTAGTAGCACTACCAAGCAGCGGGCTCTGAACAACCTCACCCGTTCTGTGGTTGGTGCAATAGCCGGTGTTCTTTCAGGAGGACCGCCAGCGGCCTTCCCGCCATACGATGAGCCTTTGGGGTTGGGCTGGAGTTTGGAGGCAAGGCAACTGGCTGAGGATGCAACAAGAATCATCATGTATGAAACGGGGATGTGCGATGTTATTGACCCGCTGGCCGGATCTTATTATGTGGAGTCATTGACCAATGAAATAGAAGAAGCCGCTTGGAAAGAACTGGACAAGATTGAAGAGATGGGTGGCGCTGTGGCGGCCATAGAGACCGGGTATATGCAACGTGAAAGTGCAAAAAGCGCAGCTGAACGTCAGGCCAGGATAGAGAGGAGAGAGGACCTCATCGTGGGCGTGAATTGTTTTACAGCGGAATATGAGCTCGATGTAACCACCAGTAAGATCATTGAACATCCCTATTCTGAAGAGAAGAGGGATGAGGCCGAGAAACGGCAGAAAGCTAACCTTGCGGAAGTGAAGCGCACAAGAAACAACCGTGAGGTTACAAGACTTCTGAAAGAATTGGAGAAGGCTGCAAAAAAGGAAGAAGAGAATTTAATGCCCCATTTTATTGCTCTTGCAAAGAAATACGCCAGTCTTCAAGAACAGTGTGATGTTTTGAGAGGTGTCTTTGGCGAGTGGCAGTTGGATGCATTTATTTAGCAGATGGGTTGAGCGGTTCACGGTTCCGGGTTGAAACGACCTAACTGACTGTTAGAAAAAGGAAAACACCTTGACAGGCATAAATGTCACGTTTCACCAAATGGGTCAAGGGACTAATCTGAGTCGCATCTCAATCGCTATTAATAAAGTAAATGATATCAATAGACTATAGCTTTGGACCTTGAATCCTGAATCTGGAACCGCTCAGTTTAGGTAACAATAAAGCCATAAAGAAAGGAGGGTAAGAATTACCAGGAAGATAATTTGATTTAAGTATGGATCTTCCATCAACAACGATTTTCGCACAGGCATTTTGAGACATAATTAATCTTCATTAATCATCTAAATTTGAAAAGCATTCTTCTATTCCCAAGTCATGAGATAGGTGTAGGTGTAGCATCCAGTTGTGCGTCTTCAATGATTGGGATTATGAGAAATAAAGATATAATATGTCTTGTATGATGTTAAGTAAGCAATATTAAAAAAGCACAACATGTTGTTAAGAAATCTTTTTAAACCCACGATATATAGAGAAATAAAGGTAATTTTTGGATATAAATGCACTGCCATAACTAAAAGATCATTTTTAACTTTGACTATTTCTATTTTATGAGACATACATGGTCTTCATTTTTGATTATATTGTTTCACGTGCATAAATCTTAAGTCACTGTTTAAACACCGGTTTTTCTGCTAATCCGTGGGAGTGCAGTTATAAAAAATGAAGCGTAATTACACGGTGCGAAAATCGCTGATCAATGAAATCCGGTATCAAAGAAAAGGAGGGAACTAAAATGTTTTTGAAAAAGATAGGCTTTGCTTTTTTGTCCCTATTTTTTGTCTGTGGTGTCTTAATCACTGGCGGGCAGCAGCAGGCAAAGGCTAAAGAGTTAAAGTTCATTCTAGCGAGCTATGTGCCCCCCAGTTATAAAGACCTCTTTCCCCCAATTCAGGGATTTGCTGATTATGTTAACGAGCACGGTAAGGGACGCGTACACGTTGAGCACTATCACTCAGGAACACTGCTCAAGGCAAAAGAGTTGCTGCCGGGCCTGATGCAGGGAACCGCAGATATGGTACTTCAGCTTGATGCCTACATTATGGGCACCTATCCCATATTGGGAATTACAGAACTCCCGTTCTTATATGAGAGCATGGAAGCGTCTTATGTGAAGCTGGGGGTCGATTCACCCTTGTTTGAACTTATGAATCAAGAGTTGGCAAAGAAAAATCTTTTTGCGATAGGTGGCTGGCCGATTCTTCCTGAATACATATGGACGAAGGATAGACCTATCAGAAAACCCGATGACCTAAAAGGACTTAGAATAAGAGTCGCAGGGCGTGTAGAGGCGAGAGTAATCAAAACCCTGGGCGCAGCACCTACTGCCACCTCTTCAGCGGAACTCTATGAAGCTTTGAAGAGAGGAACGGTCGACGGAGCCTTGTGCACTTGGTCCACAATTCCTGCGCGAGGCCTTCAAGACACGCTGAAATACGTGACAAAAGCCTCTTTTGCCGCATACAGCGGAGCGATATATATCCGCTTGGATAGATGGAAAGCTTTACCCCCTGACATCAAAGAATTGTTTTTGGAGGCAGGAAAGACCTTCGGAAAAGGGGTGTTTGACTATTCAATACCGTATTGGGAGGCAAACACCTGGCCGATTATACGGAAAGGCGGAATAACTGAAATTGAGCTTACACAGGCAGAGGAAGAAGAATTCAAAAAAAGAATCAAGCCCGTATGGGACTGGTGGAAGGGCCTGTTGCCTCCAGGGGTTGGCGAAAAGGCCATAAAGCTGGCTACTGAGTAGATTCCAGCATTATCCGTTACATAGTGTTCATCCGGAGATGGCCATCCTTTTTTATGTAAAAGTGGTTTGCACTGTATTTGTATCACTCTAGGTGCAGTGTTCAGCTCTTGTGTTTCTGGCTTTTGAAACCTGGTATCTGACACCAAAAAATAGAAGCAAAAACAGGCTCAAATTTAAGTCCATATAGCAGGCAATTTTCGCTGTAAAGGACATTGCTTTTTGGCACATGCATCCATAAAAACTTCAAACGGAGAAATAAAGGATGTCCTAATTATCAAAGGCCAAGGGTCTGTCATAGTTAATAAGTGTCACATCTCTTTCATGACAGACCCTAAATGTGAATGATGAGGGGTATAAGGATGGAAAGGAGATTTATGAATCTGAGCATGAAGTTGTTCGCAGTTTGTTTTTTGACTTCATTTATGTTTCTTTGGGAGAATACAAATGGATACGCTGTATCTGTCAGGGGTGTCACAAATGAGACCATCAAAGTAGGCGCTATTTTCGATCAGACCGGGCCTATAGCAAGCCTGGGAATTGTAGTATCTGAATCGCTAAGGACCTATGCCAGACACATCAATGAACATGGTGGTATTCATGGGCGAAAATTTAAAATACTTGTAGAGGATGACCGTTATTCAATTCCTGCTGTTATCGCTGCCTTAAAGAAATTAGTCTACAGAGATAAAGTGTTTGCTCTTATTGGTCCCACATCCGGAGGGCATGTACGGGTGATATCGAAGAGCGTTCAAAAAAATAAAATGCCGACGATAGTTCTGCCTTGTCCTGAATTTGCTGTAAAACCTCATAAGAAGTATATGTTTATTACCAGCGATACTTATGAGGGACAGGCAAGGGCACTTGTCGACTACCTGGCTAAAGACTATAACCTGAAAGAGCGAAGGGTAGGTTTAGTCTATCCTGACAATGAAACCGGTAAAATCGATCTTCGGGCTGCATTGCCCAGGTTGAAAAAATACAATATAGAACCCGTAACACAAGAGATCCTGATGCACGGCGCAATTGATGCGACTACTCAAGTAATGAATCTGAAAAGGCATAGGGCCAATTGTGTGCTTCATATCGGAACGATCACCGCAACAACGGCAACGCTACTTCGTGAATTAAAGAAATTTGGATTAGAGATACCTGTATTTGGAAGCTGGGCTGCGATGCTTGGAGAAGAGATAAATGAAATGGGTAAGATGGCTGATAAATTCTATGCAGTTCATGCTGAATCTCCATGGTATGGCGAAGGGACAGGGGTAGAACGTATGAGAGAAATTACACTGAAATACCAGCCGGGAACGGAAAAGCCTTATCGTGGGCCTGTATACACACATGCTTGGGTTATTATGACTGTACTGACACAGGGACTGAAAAAGGCCAGCAGGAATTTCAATGAAGAGAAGTTCATAAATGCCCTTGAGAGCCTAGAAAACTTTGATACAGGTGGGCTTTGCAATCCCATAACTTATAGCTCTACAAGCCATAAGGGGGGAGATTCATGGAAAATTTATAAGGCGGACCCCGTTGCAGGAAGATACATTGCTGTAACCGGTTGGAGGAAATCGGATTAAAGATGTAACTGGCTCGAAAGGCACCCTTCAAATATCAATTTGCACTTTATTTTCATAACTCAAGGTTTCAGTGTTCAGGTTTCATCTTTTGTTTCTCTTTCCTGAAATCCGACACCTGAAGCCAGAAAGTTGGAGCAAGCAAAAGATCAAACATAATGATCTCTCTGTATTCTAAGGGGGGGAGTTTTGACAATACCTAATATACTGGAAAAGGAGGGGTATTATGGAAGATAAGGATAAATTGACTGAGATAAGAGAGAAGAAGAACGAATGGGAAGAGAATATTTTGATGCCCGCAGCCAAAAGGTTCGGTATGGAGAAAAGGCCGACAAAGTTTTCTACACCCTTGGATATAGAGGATTTTGACTTTGAGCGGGACGTGGGTTTCCCTGGACAGTATCCGTTTACACCGGCAACTTATCCTGTGAATCTGGTGCCAAGGATCGAAAAAGGAGCAAAGCCTGGGGGATTGAGAAGAGCAGGAACATATTCAGGATATGGAACCCCTGAAGACACCAGAGATTACTACAAATTAATGGCGAAATTAAAGTATACTGGCGGGCCGAACCTTGCGCTGGACCTTCCTACACAGTGTGGCTATGATTCTGATAATGAGATGGTTGAAGGAGAGGTAGGTAAAGTAGGTGTTGCAATAGATACCCTGAGGGATTTTGAGGTTATTTTTGAAGCATTTACAGGCGAACAGAATCTGGACAAGATTGCCACGAACATTACCATTAATTCCGGCGCAAATATTCTGGTTGCCATGTACATCGCCCTGGCCGAAAAAAGAGGCATACCCATGGTAAAATTAAGAGGAACCCCCCAGAATGACATACTCAAGGAATTTGTTTCCCGTGGTACATATATATTTCCTCCGAGGCCTTCCATGAGGATGTTTCGAGACAGTGTGGTCTTCTTTACGGAGAATCTCCCTGGGATAAACATAACGAGTATCGGAGGCTATCATATTCGTGAAGGGGGGGCATCGAGAGAACAGGAACTGGCATTCAGTATGGCTATAGGCATCGCTTACTTACAGGAAGGTGTAAACGCAGGGGTCGATATCGATGCATTTGCTCCCAGATTTACTTTTAATGGGTTCGGAGGGAGCATGGAGTTTTTCAAGGAGATTGCTTTTCACAGAGCATCTCGCCGCATGTGGGCCAGGATCCTTAAAGAGAGGTTTGGCGCAAAAAAGAAGGAAAGCATGAGGATTCGCTGCCCGAGCACGGTGAATATCGGTCTCAGCAATACCACAAAACAGCGGGCCCTGAACAACCTGACTCGTTCCGTAGTGGGTGGCATAGCCGCTGTTCTTTCAGGGGGATCACCAATGGTCTTCCCGCCGTATGATGAGCCTCTTGGACTGGGCTGGAGTTTGGAAGCAAGGCAACTGGCTGAGGATGCAACGAGAATCCTCATGTATGAAACAGGGATGTGCGATGTGATAGACCCTCTGGCCGGCTCCTATTATATAGAGTCATTGACCAATGAAATTGAGGCTGCTGCATTGAAAGAAATGGATAAGGTTGAAGAGATGGGTGGAGCTGTGACGGCCATAGAGACCGGATATATGCAACGTGAATCTGCAAAGAGTGCCGCTGAACGGCAAGCCAGAATAGAGAGAAGAGAAGATCTGATTGTCGGAGTGAATTGTTTTACTGAGGAGTATGAACTCGATGTAACCACCAGTAAAATCGTTGAGCATCCTTATTCTGATGAAAAGAGGTATGAAGCAGAGAAACGGCAGAAGGCCAACCTCGCCGAAGTAAAGCGTACAAGAAACAATAGGGAAGTCAAACGACTTCTTTTAGAATTAGAGAAGGCTGCCAAAAAGGAAGAAGAAAATTTAATGCCGATTTTCATTAATCTGGCGAAAGAATACGCCAGTCTTCAAGAACAGTGTGATGTTTTGAGAGGTGTGTTCGGAGAGTGGCAGTTGGATACCTTTGTTTGAGATTGTAGGACCTTTGGCATAAATATGAAAAGGAGAGGTGGTGATATAACAGTAATCTCTGTAGAATTGGTTAGTATCCCGTTTCATAAATTGTGCAGCGAAAAAAGGCAATTTGAAATAGATGAAAAACGACAGTACAATAACGAACTTGTTTTGAATTTTAATATTGTTTCGGATTTTGGATTTCAATATGCGAATTTTTATTACGGTTGATGCGTTTCGTTAACATGTCAAATTGCTAAAATCGCGCACAGAACTTTTTACACTTCACATTAGGGCATTTATCCAAATCTATAAACAACAAAGTTGAAATAAAGGAGGGCAGATCAAATGTTTTATCGAAAAATAGGCTTTACGTTTTTTATTTTTCTCTTTATTTGCATTGCACTGGTAATTGGAAGTCAGCAGCCGGCAAAGGGTAAAGAGTTGACATTAATTACTGCCACCTATGCAGGCCCAGCTTATAAGGATGCATGGCAACCATTGCAGAATTTTGTTGATTATATTAATGAACGTGGAAAAGGGAATGTGCATATTGACTTTTATCACTCTGGAACCCTGCTCAAGGCAAAACAGTTGCTTCCGGGTTTGATGCAAGGAACTGCAGATATGATTTTTCACACAGATTCCTATATCATGGGCACATTTCCAATCCTCGGGATTTTCGAATTACCTTTCTTGTATAATGATGTTGCGTCAAAGATTAAAAATAACACCATTGGATCCCCCCTCTACAAGCTTATTAATCAGGAATTGGCAAAGAAAAATATTTTCATGATAACTGCCGGGCTGATGCTTACTAGTGAATATTTGTGGACGAAGAATAGACCCATAAGAAAGCCCGATGATCTCAATGGGCTCCGGATAAGAGCAGCAGGGCGTATAGAGGCAATGGTTGTTAAGACCCTGGGTGGCGCTTCTACATACATTCCTTCAGCGGAAACCTATGAAGCACTCTCAAGAGGGACTATTGATGGGATAATGTCCTATTTGGGGACAGTTCCGGCAAGAGGTCTCCAGGCTCATTTAAAATATGTTAATAAAAGTTACTTCGCCGCCTATGGGGAACAGCTCTATATCCGGTTAGATAAATGGAAGAATTTACCTCCTGAAATTCGTGATCTTATACTGGAAGCAGGAAGGTTTTTAGAAAAACAATCAATAGAATATGTGATGCCATATCATGAAAAGAATTACTGGCCTTTGATTAAAAAAGCAGGGATAGAAATTATTGAGCCTACACCTGAGGAAGAAGAAGCATTCAAAGACAAGTTGAAACCTGTGTTGGATTGGTGGAAGAAGCAGCTTCCACCTGGAGTTGGTGAAAGGGCTATAAAGCTTGCCACAGAGTAGATTACGATTTACAGAAGCCTCCATGTTCTAAATCAATGAAGTATTGAGCATGTGTAACATAATAAAACAGGAGGAAAATTATGGTGTTATGTAGAAGATTATGTTTTATTTTTATGTTCTTTATTCTAACCTTCATTTGTATTACTTTGGCAACAGGAAGCCGACAGCCGGTAATGGCGAAGGAATTAAAATTTATTTTTGCCCACTACGCACCTCCCAGCTATAAAGATCTCTATCCCTGTTTAACTGCTTTTGTTGATTATATTAACGAACACGGGAAGGGCAGGGTGCATATTGAAGCATATGGTTCGGGAACACTCCTCAAGGCAAAGGAGTTGTTGCCTGGTCTGATGCAGGGGACAGCAGATATTATTGGGCATTGTGATGCATACCTTATGGGGACCTATCCCATACTGGGTATTTCAGAGCTCCCGTTCTTGTATCCGGATATGGAGACATCTTATGAAAAGCTGAAGATTGGTTCCCCTTTATATCCACTTGTAAACCAGGAGCTGGCCAAGAAAAATCTTTTTATGTTGGCCCCCTGGCCGATTCTTCCTGAATACATATGGACAAAGGATAAGCCTATAAGAAAACCCGGTGACTTAAAAGGTCTGAGAATAAGAGTAGCGGGGCGTATAGAGGCAAAAGTAATAAAGGCCCTGGGTGGCGCACCGACTTCACTGTCTTCAGCGGAACTCTATGAGGCTCTCCAGAGGGGAACCGTTGATGGTGTGATGTGTACCCCGACAACTATTCCGGGACGAGGTGTACAAAAGACAGTGAATTACGTGACCAAAAGTAATTTTGCCTCATACAGTGCACAGCTTTATATGAGGCTGGACAAATGGAAGAGTTTACCGCCCGATGTCCGTGAGTTATTTACAGAGGGAGCGAAGGTTTTCGGAAGCGGCGTATTTAAATATGCCGTACCATATTGGAATGAAGAAACTTGGCCAGCTATAAAGAAAGGGGGTGTAAAGGAGATTGAGCTTTCGCAGGAGGAAGAAGAGGAATTCAAGAAGAGACTTAAACCCGTTTGGGACTGGTGGACAAAGCAACTGCCTCCGGGGGTCGGCGAGAAGGCCATAAGATTGGCCACTGAGTAAATGCGTCCCCACCCTTTATCAAAGGGGGGATTTCGCGGATTTCGGAAATAATGAATCGATCCTTAAATCAACAGCATTACCAACAAGGGAGGGGAGATCTTAAGGTATTTATGGATGAGCACTAAGTATGAGTAAGAAAAGGAGGATATGCAGAATGATTTTGAAGAAGGCAGTTTTTCTATTATTAGTAGTATTTTTTATTTGTATGACCGTGACCGCAGGGGGTCTGAAGGTGGCAATGGCTAAAGAGTTAAAAATCATTATGGCACACTACTTACCACCCAGCTATAAAGACCTCTTTCCCGTCATACAGGAGTTTGTTGATTATCTTAACGAGCATGGAAAAGGCAAAGTGCGTATTGAACATTATCACTCTGGCACGCTTCTCAAACTGAGAGAGTTAATACCGGGTCTGATGCAGGGAACGGCAGACGTCGTACTGGTGCTCGATTCCGTCATCATGGGCACGTATCCCATACTGGGTATCATAGAACTTCCGTTCTTATACAAGGACATGGAGACGTCTTATGAAAAGCTAAAGGCAGGATCACCTCTTTATAAACTCATGAATCAGGAGTTGGCCAAAAAAAATCTTTTTATGATTACCTCCTTGCCATCCCTTTCTGAATACATATGGACGAAGGATAGACCCATCAGAACGCCTGATGACTTAAAAGGGCTGCGAATAAGAGTCGCAGGTCGTGTGGAGGCGAGAGTGATCAAGGCTCTTGGAGCGGCGCCTACTTCCACCTCTTCGGCAGAACTCTATGAGGCTCTCAAGAGAGGGACAGTTGACGGTGCAATGTGTGTTTGGTCAACCATTCCTGCAAGAGGTCTTCAAGAGACGGTAAAATACGTAACAAAGGCCCCTTTTGCCGCATATAGTGGACAGGTTTATATGCGCCTGGACAAATGGAAAGGATTGCCCCATGACGTACAGGAGTTGTTTTTAGAAGCTGGGAAGAACTTGGGAAAAGGGGTACTTGACTATTCAGTGCCATTCTGGAACACAAAAACGTGGCCTTTGATACGAAAAGGCGGTATACAGGAGATTGAGCTTACACAGGCGGAGGCAGAGGAATTCAAGAAAAGAATCAAACCCGTCTGGGATTGGTGGAAAGACCTGCTCCCTCCAGGGGTTGGCGAAAAGGCTATAAGGCTGGCAACCCAATAGAAAGAAGCTTCATCTGAACCGGATCTGACTCAGATTATCGATGAATGGGACTCGAGTCAGATCTAGGGAGCACAAAGATTATTAGTAACTGTTCAGGTGTCAGGTATCAGATATCAGGGAACACCCCAAGGCCTGCCATTGCGAGGAGCAAAGCGACATGGCAATCTGAACTCGGCAATGAGAATGCTTAACTCCGCTCGCAAAGACCGTATAGAAAAGGTTATCACAATTTGAGATCGCGTGAAAGCCTAATGCAATTTAAACATTCTAAAAGAAGCCTTTCTGATCCCAGTGAACTGTTACAAATATTGGACAAAAAAGGAGGTCTGTATGGTATCAAAGATAACTAATGGAATCCATTGGATTTCAGACATATTTTTTCGTCTGGGATGGGCTGCAGCGTCCTTTATGCTTATTACCACCTGCTATGATGTGATTATGAGGTATCTTTTTGCGAAACCCACGAGTTGGGCTGTGGAGTTGAATGCCATCTTCTTGGTATATATGGGATTTCTTTGCGCTGCTGCATTGGTAAAAAAAGGGCAGCATATTGATATGAGTTTGATAGTGACCCGTTTATCGATCGGGACACAGAAGCGTGTTGACGTGTTGAATTCCGTGTTGACCATTCTGTTTTGTGGAGTTCTGGGCTGGATGGGAGGTAAAGCCACTATTGCAACTTTGAAATATGGTATGTACACAGCCGGTGATTTTCATGTTCCTCTGTGGATCGTTTATATCGTCATCCCGTTAGGCTGTCTATTCGTTGGTTTGGAGTATATATTACATATCGTTGAAGAGAGAAACGGGGGTGAAAATGTCTCCTGAAATAATTGTAATAATCACTTTTGTCCTTCTTTTTGTTTTGATAGCGTTAAAATGCCCCATTTTTGCCAGCCTGGGAATTGCCAGTGTTGTTGGCATTTTCTTGTGCCGAGGTTTTGTGGGTCTTACCCAGATACCATTATCAATCATGTCTCAGCTGAATAACCCTGTTTTGGTGGCGGCCCCCTTATATATCATAATGGGAGAAACAATTTTTCAGACAGGAATCGGCAAAGAGCTATATGATTCTTTTCATAAGTGGCTTTCCGGCATTCCCGGCGGACTCGCCATTGCAAGTGTAATTGCATGCGCCATTTTCGGAGCCATGTGTGGGGTGAGTATAATCGCTGTCGCTGTTATTGGTGTAATGGCTGTGCCGGAGATGTTAAGGCGCGGTTATGATAAGAAAATTGCGGCAGGTTCGATTACAGGCGCCGCCGCCCTGTCCATGCTTATCCCCCCCAGTTTGGTTTTTATCCTTTACGGCGCAGTCTCAGGGGTATCCGTAGGGAAACTCTTTATCGGGGGAATAGTTCCGGGAGTATTTATTGCCATACTCATGTCAGTCTACATCCTTCTTCGGGTGATTATGAACCCAGACCTGGCCCCCAGGAGTGAAGAAAGGATAACGTGGGGTGACAGATTTTCTTCCCTCAAAAAGCTGTGGACGGTAATTGTGCTGATAGTGGTGGTTTTGCTGAGTATTTATACTGGTGTTTGTACGCCGACCGAAGCCGGGGCCGCCGGGGCTGCTGTTGCCCTTTTGATTGCCGGATTTGTTTATAAATCTTTAAGCTGGCAGGCCATTGGAACAATACTGCGAAATACCACCCGAGTCATAGGGGCCGTTTTACTTATTGCCGCATGTGCTTTTGCTTTCGGGCAGTTTTTACTTTATACAAGAATGCCTGATCAATTGGCCCAATTCTCTGTTTCATTGGGTTTCGCTCCAATTTTGGTTATGTTGTTTTTCATGGTGGTCCTGGTTTTTATGGGCATGTTCATAGATGGGGCTTCTATGGTGCTGGTAACCACGCCCATATTTCTTCCATCAGTAATTAAACTGGGCTATGATCCTCTATGGTACGGTATCATACTTGTTATAAATCTGTGTATGGCCGTTATTACTCCGCCTGTTGGTTTGAATTTATTTACTATGAAATCCATTGCTGAAGATATATCCATAGAAGAGATCATAGTTGGGACCTTACCTTATGTGGGTATAAACTTTGCGGCTCTGGTATTTTTTGTTGTTTTTCCTGAAGCTGCTTTGTGGCTGCCGAGATTAATGAGTTAAGGAATTCCCAAAAATGAGAAAAGGAGAGTGCTATGACTGATGTACTTGCGGGGATAAGGGTTATTGACCTTTCTCTTCGTGTGAATGGCTCTTATTGCACAATGCTGTTGGGTGATTTAGGGGCTGAGGTGATCAATATAAACCGCCCCGGATTGCGTCCGGAATTTGCCTGGCTTCAACGAGAGCTTTTAGCGCCGATGGGACGCAATAAGAAAAGCTTGACTCTCAACCTCAGAACAGACGAGGGCAAAGAGATATTCGCCAAGTTAACACAAGAATCGGATATTATCGTCCTCACCTATCTCCCTGAGATGGCAAAGCGTCTGGGTGTTGATTACGAGACTGTAAATGAGATCAATTCCAACATAATTTATTGCTCTCTTACGGGATATGGGCAGGATGGGCCTTATTGTGATCGTCCCAGTCACGATGTTGATTGTTTAGGTATTTCAGCAGTAATGAGCATTCCGGGCAGTGTTGTTCCGTCATATTCAAAACCCGGCATTCCTGTAGGCAGTTTGGCGGGTAACTTGTTTGGATTCGCATCAATATTGGCTGCATTACTGGTACGACCCAAGATAGAACGCGGACAATTCATAGATGTGGGCGCCTCTGACGTGCTTTTCTCCTGGGCGTCTGTCAGGGCGGCGCAATATATGTTTGAGGAGAAAGTCCCAAAGTCAGATGAATGGGGACATATAGGGGCAACATCAGATGTGTTTGACACCAAAGACGGCAAGAAAATTATTCTTTGCCTGATAGAGGATGATCTGTGGCAAAATTTTTGTGAAGCTGCCAAACGAAGCGATTTGGCAAAGGATGAGAGTTTCTCCAGTATGTTAAAAAGGAAAGAAAACAGCAAGAAATTGCATGATATACTCAAAGAGCTGGTCCTTACGAAAACACGCGATGAGTGGACGGAAATACTCAGTAAAAAAAGGATATGCTTTAGCCCGGTTAACGAACTGAATGAAGCATTTGAGGATCCCCATTTTAAACATCGAGGACTTGTCAAAGAGATAGATTATCCCGATGTGGGACCAATTAAGCAAGTCGCGTTTCCGGTCAAGTTTTCGGAGACACCGGCCGAGATCAGAACACCTCCTCCGTCGCCCGGGCAGCATACCGATGAGATTCTTCGATTCCTGGGTTATCCATCAGAGAAAATAGCTTATTTTCATCAGGGAGGCATAGTATAGAGGCTGTGAAAAACACCTTGCCGAGTAGGAAAGAGTGGCATTTCAACGGCTTCATATAGTTTGGATAGCATTGGCAAGGAGGAGAAGCGATGCTGACAAAGGATGACGTATGGAGTGACGAGGCTGATATTGTAATAGTGGGTTTCGGTGGTGCCGGAGCTGTGGCAGCTATAACTGCTCACGATAAGGGTGCTACAGTTCTCATTTTGGAAAAACAGTCAAAAGAAAGTCACTATACGAATACAAGAATGTCAGGTGGGGTATTTGTCAATGTAAACGACATGGAAAAAGGGGTGAAATATCTTCAGTCACTTTCTTATGTGGAAGGAGATTTGAGCTGGACGGACAAAGAAGTGATACAAGCATGGGCTCAATATGCTTCCAGGAATAAAGAATGGATGGAGAGTCTGGGAGGAAAACCCAGGTTCATCGGTCCAGTAGGAGAACATCGGATCGACGGCTGGGAGTGTATGGAACTTTATAGATACCCAGGGTTTGGAAAAGGATTTGCGAATTTTCTTGAAGGTCAAGTGAAGAATCGCGGAATTCGAGTTATTTACGATGCCCCGGTGAAGAAAATTCTTACAAACCCCGATCGAGAAGTTACTGGTGTAAGGGTGGAGGCCTGTCCCGAAAGGCGAAAGCACACTGTGGACATCCGTGCCAAACAAGCGGTGATAATGACGTGTGGTGGCTTTGAGTTCAACGAGGAAATAAAACTGAATTATCTCAAAATCTATCCCACCCACTTCTACGGCTCACCCGCAAATACCGGTGACGGTCATCGTATGGTAATGGAACTGGGCGCAGATCTATGGCATATGAACTGTTGCTCTGCTCGGTTGATCGGGAAGTTTCCGGACTTTCCAATTGCCATCGATTTTGACTATCGCGGTTATAACTGGGTATTACGCCTGATAATGGGACGGGCCCCATTGGAACCCTGTGGCTTCTTTTTCGTAGATAGGGATGGGAAGAGATTCACCAGTGAAAATATCAAACCTCACACTCTCTACTATGAGCTTGCCCTTTTTGATAGTCATCGGCTTGTATACCCACGGATACCCTGTTTCTGGATATTTGACCAGAGAAGAATAGATTCGGGTCCTCTGGCTGTTCAAATGACAGGTGCCAGCGGGCCTTCAAAGCTTTACAAGTGGAGCAAAGATAACAGAAAAGAGATAGAGAAAGGGTGGATAACCAAAGCCGATTCCATGGGCGAGCTTGCCGAGAAAATAGGGATTGATCCCCATAATCTTCAACAGACAGCACAAACCTATGAGCGCTATTGCGTCCAGGGACATGATCCGGAGTTTGGACGTCAGCAACAAGATCTTGTGCCATTAAACAATCCCCCTTATTACAGTGTAAAGCTTTTTCCAGGAGGGCCAAACACCCAGGGTGGACCGAAACGCAATCACAGGGCCCAAATATTAGATGTGGACAATACTCCAATCCCACGGTTATATGCTGCCGGTGAATTCGGTTCCATTTACGGCATGCTTTATCCGTCCACAGGAAGTAATTTGGCCGAATGTATAGCATTTGGTCGAATCGCAGGGGAAAATGCTGTAAAAGAGGATGTTTATCTCTAAAATTTGTCTGAGGATGAAAATAAAATTCTCCGACGGAGATTTAAAAACTTTAAAATATATAAAGTTGAGATGTTTTTGGGAATTATTAAACTAAATTGTGTACAATATGGTCTGAAATATTGCTTGACATTTCCAAATTTTATGATTTAATGTGATTAAACGTAAAGAGAGATTGTTGTCACCGAATGAAAGAGAGGATTTAAAATGTTAGAACTCAAGAATATATTAATCCCGGTAGATTTTTCTGCTTTTTCCAAATATGCATTGAAATATGGAGCCGTTCTGGCCAGGCTATTTGATGCAAGAATATTAATCTTGCACGTAATCTCTCAAGAGTGGCTGGACGAAATGAAAGCTGTTCAGTATTTTGGGGGCGCTATTGACTCTCCAGAAGAATTACTGGCGAGGAAAAAAAGTTATGTAGCTGAAATGATAGAGAAAATGATCAAAGAAGAAATAGATGAAACCTCATTGGAAGATAAGTTGATAGTTGTGGGAGTCCCGGCTGACGAAATTATCCGGTTGGCTGAGGAAAGAGAAATTGATTTGATTATTGTCGGCACCCATGGCAGGTCCGGTCTAAGTAAGGTTTTTTTGGGGAGCGTGGCTCAAAGGGTTGCGAGAAGAGCGCCATGCTCGGTTCTTTGCGTGAGGGAGAAAAGAACCGACAAGTAGCCCGGATTCAGGGACATATCCTCAGCAAAAGAATATATATTACTTTCTCACCAGACAGGGCGTATTCAACCGGTTTCCGAATTTCATTGAGTCTGTTGTTAAACAACAATCAGGATATGAGTTAAAAGGATACAGGTCAAGGAGAATATAGATGAATGTTAAAAATGGAAACAAACTCATGGCTACTCCCGGAAGGCTTAAACTAGTGCATAAAGAGGGTGAACCTCTGGAAAAAGCGATCTATGATGCTTTAAAACATGCCATAAAATACGGTTATCTTATGCCTGGCGAAAGATTGGTCGAGGCGACTCTGGCGGAAGAATTACAGGTGAGCCGGACCCCTCTTCGTGAAGCAATTAGAAGGCTGAGTTTTGAGAAGGTTGTGGAGATAATACAGAATAAGGGAGCTACTGTTCGAAAATTACAGCCGAAAGAAATGAATGATATATATTATATTACTGCAATCTTGGCAGGGGCCGCAGCAGGTCGGGCTGTAAAATATATGAAGGATAAAGACATTGAAAAGCTTAAAATATATCAGTCCCAAATGGAAGATGCTATCTCACAAAATGATTACGAGAGATGGTTGAGATTAAATGACAGGTTCCATGGAGTGTTTGTGAGGAAATGTGATGTGACCGGTCTCGTTGAGTTGATCAGGGAGAAGGTAGATATGATTCCCCAAAATTGGTATCTTCTTACAGTGCGTCCCAATCCGTTGAAGGTATATATGGAGGCTCACGAAAAGATCATAGAAGCCTTTATAAAAAAAGATGCGAATCTTGTAAGGGATCTCGTGGAGAACCATATCACGACAAATGGTGAGATACTTAAAGAATATTTGGAAAAGATGACGCGGTAAGGAATGAAAAGGAACTGTTGCCTAAGGAGGATTCTATGGAATTAATCGACAAGATGCTTTCTGGAGATAAACTTGCATTGGCAAGACTCATAACGAAGTTGGAGAATAGGTCCCGAAATCTTCATGAAATCATGAGGACTGTCTATCCCTATACGGGGAATGCATATTGTTTGGGAGTAACAGGTCCTCCAGGCGCGGGCAAGAGCACTGTAGTGGACGAATTGACTTGTATGATGAGGGGAGAAGGTTTGACTGTCGGGATAGTCGCAGTGGATCCCACCAGCCCTTTTTCCGGGGGCGCGCTACTCGGTGATCGCATACGGATGCAGAAACACTATCTCGATGATGGTGTGTTTATTCGGAGTATGGCAACACGGGGAAGTTTTGGAGGACTCACTGCCACTGCAAAATGTGTCATCAGACTTTTGGATGCCTTTGGAATGGATGTGGTTATCGTTGAGACTGTCGGCGTAGGCCAGACAGAGTTGGATATTATAAAAGCTGCGGACACGGTTTTGGTAACACTGGTTCCGGAGGCCGGAGACTCCGTGCAAGCGATGAAGGCTGGGTTAATGGAGATTGCCGATATCTTTGTAGTGAACAAGGCTGATCGGGATGGGGCCAAACGGATGGCCCATGAACTCAAAACAATGTTGAGTTATGGTAAAAAGGAACCTTACTGGCAAATACCAGTGGTCCAAACACAGGCTAATACCAGTACCGGCATTAAAGAGTTATATGGAGAGATAACGCGACACAGAAAAGTATTATGTGAGACCGGTCAGATGTCAGTTCGAAGACAACGACAGAGAGAGGGCGAGCTTTTGGAATTTATAGAACAGAGATTGAAAGACGAACTCATCGAACGGATTAAGAAGAAAAAGGAATACCGTTCTTACATAAAGAGGATTATGGATGGCGAATTGGATCCCTATACAGCATCGGCTGAGCTTTTTGACGTCAATCGGGTTTATGACGAATTGTTTGCATGATAACACAAACGTGAGTTTCAGTTTATTCCCAACTTATTTACTGTCTGGAGGTGTGCCAAAATGGATGATAATTTGATAATCGTTGAAAAACAAGACCACATATGCACAATAACACTCAACCGGCCTGAGAAACGAAATTCCCTTTCCCCTCCCCTTTTACTTCAGTTTATTCGAACCATGGAGTCTTTAAACGAAGATCAAGAGATAAGGGTTGTCGTTATCCGCGGAGCAGGGAACGAGGCATTTTCTGCAGGATACAGTATCTTCGATATTCCCAAGGGAATGAGTCCGGACGATATGGAAGCGTTAAAAAAGATAAATCCATTGTTGAGGGGTCTTGAGGTAATCTCTGAATACAGGTATCCGGTTATAGCTATGATCAATGGTTTTGCCCTGGGAGCTGGTTGTGAGTTTGCCGCAACATGTGATGTCAGGATAGCGACTGATAAGTCAAAGTTGGGAATGCCACCTGCAAAGCTGGGGGTCCTCTATTCATATAGCGGTCATATGCGGTTTGTCAATTTAATAGGGGAGGCAAATGCAAAAGAACTTTTCCTTACAGGGAGAATGGTCAGTGCACAAAGGGCAAAAGAAATGGGGCTTGTTAGCTATGTGGTGTCCGAAGACGACCTTCTATCAGTAACCTATGATATGGCTGCTGAGATAGCGCATAATGCTCCATTATCTGTAAGCGGAAGTAAGACTATTATCAATAAATGCGTGGCCTCTCCGGTACCTAATGCCGAGGATGAGGCTTTTGCCGAGAAATTGATTGCCCACTGCATGAGTAGTGAAGATTTAAAGGAGGGACAGACGGCGTTCATGGAAAAGAGGAAACCTGTTTTTCAAGGCAAGTAGAGCTTGAGAGTCCAAAGTTTCCAGACTATTCTCACTTGCTGGTCTTCGCAAGTTATTGAAATATCATTCATTATAACACATGTTCGACAACGGAACGTTCGGAATAAAATGATCTACAGTATGATTTAGTTACAGAGCACTTTGGACTGTACAGAGAAGTCTTGAAGAGCTGCATTTCAACCGTTCAAAAGGAGGAAGGAGAGATGATTACCGAAAAACTGGCTCATTTTGTAACTGAAACAAGTGTAGGTGATATTCCACAGGAGGCTATTCATATTGCCCGGATGGGGATTACCGATTGTATAGGGGTTACATTTCCGGGTTCGTTGGAGCCCCATGGGAAGATAATGAAAGACTATGCCGTAAAGATGGGAGGCGTGACTGAGTGCAGCATAATTGGGAGTGATATGAAGACCTCTCCATACATTGCGGCCTTAGTGAACGGCACAATGGGACACGCCCTGGACTATGATGATATGGGAGGCTTTGGACACCCTTCCGTAGCCTTGACACCTGCTATATTAGCCATTGGGGAAAGTCTGGGAATTCCAGGGGAGGATATTTTGACTTCCTATGTTGTCGGTTTTGAAACGGCTGTCTGTCTTTGCGAACCACTCATGATGAGCCACTATGGACGAGGTTGGCACAGTACCGACAATTTCGGCAGCTTGGGAGCGGCAGCTGCAACGGCCTGGCTTCTCAAGCTCAATGTGCATCAAGTCAGGATGGCGTTGGGCATTGCCGCCTCTTTGGCCGGCGGGCTGAGGCAGAACTTCGGTACCATGACTAAGCCCCTCCATGCAGGGCAGGCGGCAGCCAATGGCATTCAGGCCGCTCTCCTGGCACAAGCGGGCTTTACTGCTGATAAAAACATTATTGAAACACCGCTGGGCTTTGCCAAGGTATTCGGCCATGACGAAGAAGTAGATTGGACAAAAGCCAGTGAGGGTCTGGGAAAGAACTTCAACATCACCTCTCCTTCATTCAGCGGAATTGCCATTAAACCATATCCCTCATGTGGGGGAACTCATTGCAGTATCGATGCAGCCATTTTCCTGAACAAGGAGTATGGATTGCAATCGGATGATATAGCAGAAGTGGAATTGGGAACAAATCCTTTCATGAACCGTTTGCTTATTCATCATCGCCCTAAGACAGGTTTGGAGGGTAAGTTCAGTCTGGAGTATACAGTGGCCAGGGCACTCCATTCAGGCGAAGTCAGGCTGAATCACTTGACTGATGAAGGGGTGAGTGAGCCCCCCGTAAAGAGCTTGATAGAACGAATGAAATGGGTGGAGAAGTACCCTGCTCCGTCTTTGGGCCAATCAATGGAGGGGTTGGGCCCTCAATCGGTTACTGTGAAGCTGAGGGATGGGAAAGAATATTCCAAGGAAGTGAATATATCCAAGGGGATGCCACAGAATCCACTGCCTCCGGAAGAGTTTAATGAAAAATACAAGGACTGTGCTTCCACAGTGCTCTCTCAGGAGGGAGTGGACAAGTCCTTGAGTATGCTTTCAAGCCTGGCGAAAGTGAAGAACATCAATGAACTTATGGAAACTGTCGTGAAAAAGTAACAACCTGAGATCGAGAGAGGAGATATGTTGTGGAATGGGATATAGGTCGTATAGCTTTTAAAAGAGCGCGTCTCACGCCAAATAAAACGGCCATCATTTTTGAAAATCATCCAGTAACTTATAAGGAGCTTAATGACAATGTAAACCGTGTTACTCACTGGATGCAGGATATGGGAATCAAGAAAGGCGATCGAATTTCCGTGATGTTATTGAACTGCCCTGAATTCTTTGATATCTATTTTGCTGCTGCTAAGCTGGGCGTCATCTTTGTCCCGCTGAATTTCCGACTGGTTGGGCCTGAGATAGAATATCAACTTAATGACAGCGGGGCACGCCTGTTCATTTTTCATGATGTGTTCACCAATATCGTTCATTCCGTTCGTCCTAGGATAAAAGTAGAAAACGACAAATTATTTTTTATGCAAAGTATGATGCCTGACGTAACCGGATGCCCTGAATGGGCAGCCGATTATTCTGAGATTGTAAAGAGTCATTCTGTTAGTGAACCTCAGCCTGATGAGCCTATTGATCTTGATGATCCTTTGGCCATCATATATACCTCAGGTGTGACCGGCGCTCCAAAAGGAGCGCTTGTTTCCCACTTGCAGACCTATTTTAAAAATATTCAAATCATGATGTATATGGACATGAATTCCGAGGATAGAGTGCTGGCCCAGCTGCCCTTGTTTCATTCCGGAGGCATCTTTGTCATTGCAACACCTACCTTATGGAGGGGCGCAACCCTTCTCTTACGACAGGGTTTCAATCCTGAACAGTTCGCCGAAGATATTGAGAAGTATAAGGCTACTGTAATAATGGCACTTACCACTATGTGGCGATTCATCCTCGATACGGGAAAGCTTGATGAAATAGATGTAAGCAGCGTGAGATTTGTCGCAGGAGGTGGTGAGAGAACTCCTTTAATTCTACTGGATGAACTTGCCAAAAGAGGGCTTTATCTCCAGCAAGGGTTTGGCCAGACGGAAAACTCCGCCATGATGATGTTGCCGAAAGAAGATGTGGAAAGAAAGAAGGGTTCTATCGGCTTACCGGGTTTCTGTAATAAGGTCTGGATTGCTGATGATGAATGGAATGAACTCCCTCCGGGTAAGGTCGGCCGTATTGTCTGTAGAGGCCCCACCAGGATGACCGGCTATTGGAACAAGCCTGAGTTGACTGCTGAAGCGATTGTGAATGGTATACTTGACACG
>JAXHSZ010000482.1:0-9632 GCA_034190725.1 Thermodesulfobacteriota bacterium | reverse complement strand
TTGAACAAAGACAGCTAAGTTTGTTTGATTAAACCACATAGTAGGGCACCTTCTAGGGCAAATATACAAGCCACCGCCTTTGGCGGTGGTAGTTGACTTACATTCAACAAATAATTACATTGGCATCATTGATGAGCAAGATCGAAGGATTTACAAGAAAAAGTTACCAAACGATTTGCCCAGAGTATTATTTGAATTGGCCCAGTTTAAGGAAGACCTTGCAGGAGTAGTGGTGGAGTCCACATTCAACTGGTATTGGCTTGTGGACGGTTTACAGGAAAAAGGGTACACAGTGCATCTGGCCAATCCATCTGCCATAAAACAATACGAAGGACTCAAGTATGTGGATGACAGATGGGACTCCTTTTGGTTGGCACATTTACTGCGATTGAACATATTGCCTGAGGGGTATATCTATCCCAAAGAGGAGAGGCCTTTAAGGGATTTACTTCGCAGAAGGCTTTTATTTGTCCGATAGAGGGCATCCCATAATTTAAGTCTTCAGAGCATGATAACAAGAAATGAGGGATACAAACTTTGCAGCAATGAGATAAAGAAAAATAGGTGACAGGCAAATAATGATTGACACGGAATTCCACCTAAAAGCTATACTTAAATTCCATAAAGATGCGATCGTTGTCCTTTATTGCTTCAAAAAGGGACTTGTCACCCCCTTGATAGAATATTGCTCCGAGAGTGATCGATATGTTGTCATTCCAGTCGTGCTCCATTTGAATTCGTTCAAAAGCGCCGTCCTGTGCGAAAAGGTCAAGGGCAGGAGCCAATATGGTCAGGTGAAGGGTGTCATGGAGAAAGTCGCGGGTTATCCTGAGAACACTCTGAATTTCATCTTCCCGGACTTCATCAGGAGGGTTGCCGAGGCGATTGTCATAATCGAAGATATGCCGATTCGCCAGTTCCCAGGTGATTGTGGTTTCTTCAAATCCTGAATATTCAAATCCTGCAAGTAGATCAAGCCGTGATTTCTCCTCATCAGAGATGTTTGAGAATTGAATTCCTTTAAGAAAAGCGGTTTCCGTTTTGAAAAGCCAGTTCCCTGTCACCACCTGAACAGTTGCTCCAAGCATGGCAATACGGCTGTGCTGACGTGAGACATCGCCCGATTCGGACGCTTCTAAGTACCAGTTGTCATCGTAAATCCAAGCTCCGTGAAAAGAGATGTCCCATCCTGTTAAACGACCGGTCAAAGCCACTGCCAGTTCCTGGTTTTCCATGGAACATCCGGGGATCTCTTCGTCCGGCAGACTGGTCTCCGCAGGATAAAAATCACTGCCGAAGGGAGCTTCTTTGTTGAAATGTATCTCATGAATTGCAATGCCTGTAACATTCCAGCGGTTGTTTAGGTAATAGTCCAGTTTTGTCATGGTGACCGGCAGCCTGAGATCTTCGATGTCGACCATACCCACTTCCCGAAGGTCCAAAGGGTTTAACACGTCCACCACCCTGAGGGATTCGGATGTGCCCCAGGGGACTATTTGACGTCCCACTTTGAGATCAAGGTTTGTTGACGGACTCCCCTGGAGATATATTTCCCGGAGTTCGGTTTCCACTTCGTTCTCATCCAGGACTTCATCCGAGAAATTATCACGACCTCGCATCTCATAGGCAAGATCGTAATATCCTTTGCCGGATATTCGGGCCTGCCAAACCCTGGAAATTTCAAGGTCCGTTTCCAGATCGATCTCTGTTCGAAATCTTGAAAGCCCCTTCAGATCGATCTCATCAGGGGGTGCGTGGTGGGAAATGAGATTGTATGCCCCCTCCAGGGCAATTGAACCGGAGAGATCACACCATTCGGGCAGACCGTACCGATCTTGCTTCTCTTCTTGAACAGTGGAAACATCCCGATCTTCATCGAACCCTGACAATACATCATCCGATACATCTGTGTGCTGGCCTGTGGACTCGTCAAAATCTTCTCTGATTCCATCCACTTCCTTTGTGTCCTGGACACCGGAGGTCTGACCTTCATCATCAAAACCGGAGAGAACTTCATCCATATTATCCTGAGCTAAAGCCGGAATTGAGCTGAGAATGATCAGACTGAATACCGCTGCTATTGTCAGGGCAGAAATTTTCAGGAAGAAGCATTTCCAATGCATTATTAAGGCCCCTTTTCCAATTCCCTTGTTGTAAAGAGGTCTTCTCCTATGTCTTGATTGAACTGAACATTGTGGAATCTGAAGACAGTTCGATGAAGTGTTTTCTTGTTCTTCACCGTCTTCATATTCAGTTCGGTCCCGATAAGGATACCGTCAATTTCTTCGATCCGTCTCGTATCGAAATACTTGAGTTTCCTTCCATCCTTGACCCAATGGACTGCACGGACCACCATGTATATGTCCTGACGCACAAATACCCACGATTTCGTATATCCATATCTGTCCTCTATTGTCTTGCTTGCGGGAAGAGCTTCGATGAGCCAGCACTTTTTGTCCCTGACTTCGGTCTCTTTGAGAATCTTGTATTTCCATTCGTCAAGCACTCTTTTGGTCATGTCTGCGTATGAAAAGTCAGATCCCATAAAGGCGGATGACTTGTCGGAGGTTGCTATTCTCTTTATTTTTTTGAGTTCCGGCAGATAAAGCCACTGATCATCGTCTTTTTCACCTGAGTAGTAATCATAGGTCAAGAACCCGGTGCCCTTTACATCTGCAGGTGAAACAAAAAACATGAGTCTCAATGAGTCTCTTCCCTTGTCTTTACTGTAAGCATTCATTCTACGAATTCGTTCATGCCCTTTTTTATCTATGAGGGTCATCTCCTGTTCTGCTGTCATGTTGTCTCCATCGTCCCTGGCATCCACCCTTTCCATGATCTCACGGCCAGTTAAGGCCAGTGCAAGGGACGGAATCAGGACAGGAATAATAGCAATACAGAATATCATCCGGAAAAGAAATCGGCGATTCATAGTTTATCTCCTTTTCATTTTTTGTGTTTTTTTTGACGGGAATGAATCAGGACCATCATGGCCGGTACAGTAAAAAAGTCCGCCAGGAGGGCCAACAGCACTGTAACCCCGGTAAGCAGCCCGAACCTCACCACATTCTGCATGGAAGCAAACATAAAGATAAAGAATCCCATGGACAGGATGATCGTAGTGACCAACATGGCCCGGCCGGCTGTGTGAAGGGTCTTTCTCACGGATTCCGTGACATCTCCTGTTTCCGTGTAATACCTGCGAAAATTGTGAAAGAAATGCACCGTATCATCCACTGCCAGGCCGAGAGCTATGGCCCCTATTAGCATGGTGAACATGTCGAGAGGCAGGCCCAGCCAAAAAAGAAGACCCATGCCCATCACTACAGGTGTCAAATTGGGGATCATGCTGAGAAGGCCGATCTTCAAGCTGCCTATCATGAGAATCATCATCACTGTGATTGTGATGCCTGCAAAGAGGTATCCTTTTGCCATGGATTCTATTGCTGCGGATACGGTGCGGTTGAAAAGGCTCAACATGCCTGTTACAGTGACAGTGCCGCGTTCTCCAATTGTATTTATAAACCGGTCTTCAACATCTCTTATAAAAGAAACATAGTGCAAGGCATCCTGCCACGGAACCTGAATGGTAAAACGTGCCAATTGAAACCTTGAGTCAGTGACCTTTTCCAGGTCATCTGATCCTGAGTTTTCAAAGAGGAGAAATTCCTGGGGGATCAAAGCGGGATTCTCCGGTACAACATAAAAATCTTTACGGTTTTCGTTCAGGGCCTGATGAATCTCTTTGATAATGTCTGCTATGGACGTGGCTTTGGCCACTTTAATACCATCTTTTTCAATTGTTTCAATCTCCCTGGCCAGGGTGTCAAGGTCGGTCAGGACTGCCGGGTCATATAAGCCGTTCTCTTTTTTTGTATCCACAAGGACCTCCAGGCTTACGGTTCCTCCCATGATCTTGTCTATCTTTTCAGTGGCCTGACGGGAAGGCCACGACGGATGAAGCCATTCCAGGACATTATGAGAGAAGCGAAGCTGTGCGGCGCTATACAAGGCGATTAAAAGGACAAAGAGGCTTATGCCTGTAATACTCTTGGGATGCCCTGTGGAAAAGTCGGTCACCCAGTCCAGCACTCGGTCGAAGCGAGCATGATGAGACTGCCCCTTCTGGTCATTTTTTAATTTTAAAGGGACAAGAGATAAGAGGGCCGGAACAAGAAAGATCGTATACAAAAGGCTCAACATGACCCCGATCCCTGCAAAAATGCCCAAAAAAGCAATAGGAGCCAAGTCACAGGTTGCAAAGGAGGCAAGGCCTGCCGCTGTCGTCAAACTGGTGAGAAGTATGGCCAGTCCGGAATGACCCAGAGCATAGACAACAGCGGCCTTCTTGTCATTGTTATAGTCGAAGTGATGATAAACAAGCGCCAGGACATGGACAACCGCACCGACACCCACTGCAAGCAGAAAGGACGGGAGAACCATGTGAGGTGCATTGAAGGACACACTACAAATGGCCATCACCCCCAGAGTGGAAATCAGAGCGAGAAACACAACCAACAGGGTAAGGAAAACACCGGACAGACGGCGAAACATGAAAAACAGAGTAAGACCTATGAGGAATACGGCCAGAAACATAAAACGACCCATATCTCGCATCATAGACTTCTTAATGGCTGTGGTGACAATGGGTGAGCCTGCAACAGAGATTCTGAAATCATCCGTATGATATCTCTTCACAATCTCCATTACGGCTTTCAATACGGCATTCGTCGTATCATCGCTTGTGAAGGAGGGATCATTTGCCGTGGAGTTCTCTTCTGTCTGACTGTCGTCAAAACCCTCGAACACATCCTCTTCTTCACCCATTGTCGCTTCCGGTTCCATTTCTAAGATAATGGACGTCATTCTACTGTCAGGTGATATGAG
Organism: Thermodesulfobacteriota bacterium; assembly: GCA_034190725.1. Taxonomy (GTDB): domain Bacteria; phylum Desulfobacterota; class UBA8473; order UBA8473; family UBA8473; genus JAXHSZ01. Next base: position 4,745 of record JAXHSZ010000482.1, on the reverse strand, counting down.
TCTGTTTCGGTAAAGAGGATTTGAAACGACCCTCTCTTCGAGCGCTGCGAGATCGGATGGATTTCGTGGAAAATTTTCCAGTAAGTCCTCGACAATGAGTTGATCCTCCTCCCCCCGAGTATTTCGGGCATTGATCATGGATGTGATATCAGCCAGGTGCGGCACATTTTCGGCAAGATCATCATGAAGGGTCTTTAACTTGCTTAAAAATGTAAGATCAAAGACTTCATGTGGCTCAACGGCGATGATGATCAGCTCATCCCAGCCGAATTGTGCTTTGAAATCCTCATAGATCGACAGAACTGGATCGTTTTCGTGCAAGAAGCTCTCATTGGATGTATCAAGGTGCAATTTTGGAAGCTGGGACGCAAGAACCACCACCAGAACTGCGATAGTTAATATGAAAAGCCAGGGTTTGTCAAAGGCGTGACAGGCCAGCGACTCGAACCAACCTTCGATTTTTTTTCTTATTTTGGGCATTCATGACTCCTTTCTCATCTGGAGATTCATATGATATCCGCTTTTTTTTGTTTGATGTAGATCCTCTATAAGTGATGAAAAATGATTATGAACAGTAAGGAACTGAGTTGAAAACTCGTTTAAGTCATTTTGAGAAATTGCAGAAAATACTTTTGAAAGTCTTGAAAAATGATCCGGAAGGATTGTGTCCATCATGTTTTTGCCTTTTTTACTTAATAGGCAAAGTTGACTCCTCCTGTCATCTGGGTTTTTCAGACGCTCTATCATCCCATCAGCTTCAAGTTTTTTGAGGAGACCCGTGATGGTTGGCTTGGAGACTTTCAACTCTCTGGCAAGAGAGATCCCTGTCCATTTTTTATCCTGTGGACTGTTGTACAACAAGAGAAGAATCACAAATCGAGCCTGTGACAAATCATAACGACTGAAATGCTTATTAATGATCTTTTGCATGCTCTCCATCATGCTCAAAAGGTCTAGCACACACATGAGTCGTTCCTTGTCAAGTTCTTTAAACTGTCTTTCAAGTTCACAAAATATTTGACCTATGGTTTCTTTTTCGGGAAATAGGATACTTCGCGCAACCATATAGTTACCCTCCTAACTATATAGTAAGCTGGCTAACTAAATGTGTCAACTCTTTTTTTGCCAATCAAATGAACGTTGGAGTATTAATTTCCAGGTTTCAGGTGTCGGGTGCGAAAAAATAAGATATGAAACATGAACACTGACACCTGAAACCGAAAGTGAAATATGTCTTGGGGATAATTTATATGGTTCAAGAAATTGTTTCTTGTGATATGCATCCTTAAAAAGTGTCAACTGAGTTTTGAGGGCTGCTCGGATTATTGAGCCTTTTTCGATGATTATGTGATTGAGGAGCGGGTAATCCCGACCTGAACACTGGATGCAAAAACGACAGATTATTGAGCAGATACTAAGGAATCGGAAATAAATAACTCATCGTTTTCGCATCCCACCTTCAGGCCACCTTTTAACGATTATAAATCGCAAAGTCCTCGACATAATACTATTACGCCTGCGGCTTTGCTCAATCAGATCGTCTAAAGTTGACCTAAATCTGGGCGCGAATTCCAATGACTTATTTATTTCCGATTCCTAAGGGAGATATGCAGACCGTCCCCACAGGGTGAAGTGAAGTGTACCCATGAGCCCGAAAGCAAAAGCCACGAGAAAATTCACACTCGGTCCCATCTGCCACAGAAAAGCACCACTAAAGGCTGCTGCTGACACAACCACGTCACGCAAGAGGTAGTAAAGACCGAACATGGCTGCCTTTCGATTTTCAGGGGCCAGGTCCATAATGAGTGCTTTTCGAGTGGGTTCACCGAACTCCTTCAGTCCTCTGAGGATAAAAGCAAGGACCAAGAGTGAGAAGGACTCACAGAAGAGAAGGACCAGAGGAAAGAACGTGAAAAAGGCAAAAGTTGTTACCACAAAAGGCTTTTTAGCCTGTCTGTCTGCAAAGTATGCCACGGGGATATAGATCAGTACAGCCGTGGCCATCTCAATGCTTGTTAATACACCAAATTGGAGAGGAGTCACTGGTTGTGAAATGATCTTCACACACCATACAACAACAAACGCGTAGGGTATTTGCTCGCAGAATCGAATCAGGATGTCTGAAACCAGGAGGCGTCTCAAAGAAGGCGACATTTCCTGAAAGAGGCGGAATGGATTCTTCTCAGGATTGACGGAACCGTCAGCGGTTTTTTCCTGAGACGTATCTTCCTGGATAAGCACCTGCTGAATAAAGGCTGCTAAGAGTGCCAGAAAAAATGCTGCAATAAAGGCGATTCGCACCCCGTTTACCTCACCCCAGATGCTGATACACAACCCACCAAGTATCGGGCCGAGGGCCATGGGAAAGCGCCGCACAAGGGAGTGCATGGAGACCCCCATGGTCCTTTTGCTCTCGGGAAGAACTTGAGAGACGAGGCTCATGGTGGCCGGCAGAGAGATTGCTGTCCAGGACAAGAAGAATACTGCGCCGATCAAGACCGCATACCATGTGGGTATCAAGATCACGATGAGGAATCCGAACATGGCAGCTATGTTGAAGATCAAGAGTGATCTCTTGAAACCGAATCGGTCGGAAAGGTATCCCCCAGGAAAGGAGTAGAGGGCTGAAAGGAGATTATCGAGACCATTGAGTGCTCCAATGGACAGTGCACCGCCGCCGAGTGCTATCAAATAAATGGGCAGAAACCTTTCGGCCATCCGTTCGCCCATGCCCACAAGAACAACCATACACAGCATTCCGACGGTGCTTCTTTGGAGACCGAGAAAGTCCGAAATGTGTTTTGCTTGAGTCATTTCAGACACACCTTCTATAGATTTCCATATCGTAATAGTTCAGCTTTTTAAAAAGAGTAGATTCAACGGCAAGTAATTTTAGTTTGTTATAAACTTGCATCCAAGTGAGTGTAAAGAAAGATTACTTCTTGTGAAATTCTTCTCACTGATCTTTGGTCTGCATGATATAGAATACGTATCCATAGTATTCAGAATATTTACGATAGAAATCAATTTCTCTGTCATGAGATTCTATGATTGCAATTGCATCCGGATTGTGCTTGTATTTTTCTCGTAATGTCGGAAGTTTATTCTCAATGGGAGTATAATAGTGATCCCACCAGGCTGACTCAGGTAAAATAAAGTGTCCAATAAGGGTGTATCCTGCATTTTCAATGACCGTACGGTTCGCTTCGATGTCTTGTATTTGAGGATACTCTTCATCCCAGAAACTCTTCAACTCATCCGGAGGACCTGGTTTTGTCCACGAGACTTCTGTGACAGCAAGGTATCCGTGTTTTTTTAAGAGTGGCTTCCATGTGCGAATGGCATTCTCAAAACCCATAAAATATGCTGATCCTTCTGACCAAATCAAATCAAAGGTACCATGCTTGAAATCGAGAGATGACATGTCTGCATTTACAAGCTCTATCCTTTCTGCCACACTCTTTTTCACTGCTCTTTTTTGTAACGCATCCAGAAATTGTTGGTGATTATCCACAGCGACTATCTTCCCATCTGTAAGAGAAATAAGGTCCAGAGTCTGCATCCCGGGTCCGCAACCAATATCGAGAATGTAAGGGTTCCGGTTTAACTTCGGTAAGATTGAAAAGGCCCTTTTTATGGAATCGAAATTACCGGGTCCCTCCCTGGGGAGATTGCTGTGAATCTCAAAGAATACTCGCATTATTTGCTGTTCGTCCATTACCCTGTACCTCCATATCATCAAAGCGGTTCATGTCTCAACTCCGGAACCCTGAATACAGCACTTTAAAACTTGCAAATATTGTTCACAAACATATACCTATGCATTACCGTATGAGTCACCCGTAATGATATTTCCATTCCTTTATTAAACAATGAACAAATGATGAAAGTCAATAAACAAAGATAAAAAGGGATTACAAAGAAATTCCACTCATATTTTTAATCCCACCTACAGGTCATCTTTATCCATTCCTCAATGGCTTGATCTTCAGAATAAGTACTCTTATTTATGTCTTTATTGTGTGATCAGAATTGTCAAATCTAACCTCAATCCAGGTGTAAAAATGCTAACTTATTTTTTATGCAGACCTTAAAGATCAAGCAGTGAGACCAAATCTTTCATGTTGACAAAAAGAAGTTGATTTGATAAGTGAATTGATATGGCGAGGCCTTTTAGAGTGGAATTTCAGGAGTGACCTACCACATTACCTGCCCAGGGAATACACAGAGAAAAATTTTTACAGAGGTAACAAAAGGGTAAAATTTTATAATATCCTTTCAGAATCAGTTCCCATATATTCCACAAGATCACACAATTATATTAAATGAAAATCCCCCTCTCATCTGCTTTTAAAAACACCATCTGGAAACACAAATGATTTCAAGAGTAACTATAAAATCAGATGTAAAGGGTATATCAATAGAATTGATAGCAAAATAAAATGTCTCTGTCAAAGCACACACAGTAACATTCAGGCTGAAGAGAAGCCCATTTCATTGTTGTTTTAGAAGTATACGAATCTCTATCTTGTAAGAATGACTTCAATGAAGAAAACCTTCGGTAAAAAATCTCAGTTGTTTGAAAAATTGGGAAAGAGTAGATACTGATTTAGAATTGATAATAGTCAGTCAATTTATTATGGAATTGTCTCAGGGATAAACCAGGGGAGGAGAATCATTACCTCCCTTTTATAAGCATCCCCTACAATCACATCGTTCCAATTGATACAAGGGTACTCTATAGT
>JAXHSZ010000481.1:0-6393 GCA_034190725.1 Thermodesulfobacteriota bacterium | reverse complement strand
GTCTCCATTCCCCCCCCCATTCTGTCCGGACTTCCCCTTACCCGCCAACCTTATCTTCGAGCCCTTCTTTACACCCATGGGGATCTTCACTGAGATACGCTCTGAATTCAGGTTTATAATGGTATTGGTTCCCGTAACTGCACTTTCAAAGTCGATCTCAAGGTGATATTGAATATCGTCACCCTTTTTTGGTTCTCTTGATCGAGTCTGTTTTCTCTTCCCAAAGAGTTCTCCAAACATTTCATCAAAACTGTTGAATCCTCCTTTGGTAAATGGATTTGTTGTATCGAATCCACTGAATTTAGACCTGAATCCTCGAAAATCAGTCCCGTAATGAGCATAGGCACCTGACGGGTCAAATCCCTGACGAAACGCATGATGACCCAAACGGTCATATTTCCTTCTTCTTTCTGTGTCCCCCAGAACGTCATAGGCCTCTGAGATCTCTTTAAACTTCGCTTCTGCTGCTTTGTCTCCTGGATTGACATCCGGGTGATATTTTCTTGCCAGCTTTCGGAAAGCCTTCTTCAACTCATTGTCTGAAGCTCCTTTCTTCACGCCTAATACATCATAGTAATCTTTCATTGTTGCCCTATAAATCTACGAATAAAATATATTTTTGTCCTCTGTGATTCAATTTTGTTGCTTTGAACGCTGGTTTCTTGTTTCGTTTGCTTCTAATCTGCAAAAACCTCACAAACATCCGAAAAGGAATACAAGTCATGCAGTCTCGTTTCGCATACAACCTTTTTATAGCCTGCAGTTTATAACAAGCAAACGAAACAAAAATCAGGCAAGGTGTGAACAGAGCTCATTGCACAGATCGGAACTTTTTGTTTCATAAAGAATCTAGCCTTGATAGGCATCACCTCCATTGTTTTGTTTCCCAATCTCCTTCCAGACAAAATACACTCTTTGGAGTACCGTAAAATGAGTCAATACAACAAGTATCCAAAGAATTATCTCCATAAGGTTAAAGAGAGCTCCCACAGCCAATAGGATAATCCTTTCGGCCCTTTCCAAAATACCGATATTACATGTTGGAATCATCTTTTCCGCTTTTGCTCGGGTATATGGTATTAAGACAGTGCCAATGGATACGATACAAGTAATTGCCACAAGTGATGTGTCTCCAATTTTTGAATAGAAGACGATCAAACCACATAAAAGGATGAGATCCGAATACCTGTCAATGACAGAGTCCAATAACTCTCCAAACCTGCTTACTTTCCCCGAATTTCTGGCCAGGGCCCCATCTAAGATATCAAAGCTCCCTCCAAATAAAATCAAACAACCTGCTATTGTCCACATCCCGAAGAAAATGGTGACACCAGCCAGAATATTTGTAATCAAGCCCATAAAAGTAAAAAGATTGGGACTTATGTATCTGTTTACAAAAACTCCTGCAATTCTGGAAAGATATGGATCTAATCTATGTCCAATCTTGGCACTCAGCATTTTCTACTTCCTGAAACTGAAGGTCCTGTTTTAAGAACCTGTCTGATATTTGATTGCCGTTGAAGCAACTCTTTTCAAAAAGCTACGATATGAAGACTATTAAAGGAAATTCAGTCTCTCTAGTGTACAATAGAAACAAAATAAAGATGTGTTTATACAATCATATTAGTAGTGATTTGGTCGTTTGTCAAGTTTTGACTGGAGGAAAAGTTGCCTTCAGGGGGAGGAAACTATGCAAGTAATTGAGTGCACGTCCATAGACGATCTGATGTCCATCCAGAAATGAGATATTTTCTGCAAGGTCAAGGAAGATGAAGGTTTAAACTGCAGGAATATATTGGGATTGGGTATTTTGAGGATTAAAATCTGGTTCTGACTCATAGATTGCGGAAAATAACCATTTTATGAATTGAAACTAGCCATATTCTCCTTCAAAAGGTGCAGGATTTTTAAAGGTAGCGTATTTGTCGAGAAATACGAGTTTCACCATACCTGTGGGCCCGTTTCTTTGTTTGCCGACAATGATTTCTGCAACACCTTTGTTCACATTATCTTCAGACTTATTATACAACTCATCACGATAGATGAAAATAATGACGTCGGCATCCTGTTCTATGGCTCCTGATTCACGTAAATCAGCGAGTTGAGGCCTTTTATCATGACGATCTTCCACCCTTCGGTTGAGTTGGGAAAGAGCCACAACTGGAATGTTGAGCTCTTTTGCGAGGGCCTTGAGAGATCGGGAAATCTCTGATATCTCTTGCTCCCTTCTTTCAATATCACCTCTGCCCCGCATCAACTGAAGATAGTCTACAATAATTAATTCCAGACCATGTTCACTCTTTAACCTTCTTGATTTAGCCCTCATCTCCAAAACGGATAATGCCGGCGTGTCATCAATGAATATAGGAGTTTCGGAAAGACTTCCCGCTGCTGTAACAAGTTTCGGCCAATCCTTTTTGTCTAAAAATCCACTCCTCAATTTTTGGGCATCCATCTGTGCTTCGGAACACAACATTCGTAAAGAAAGTTGTTCTCTGGACATCTCCAGAGAAAAAATACCCACAGGCATACTGGCTTCAAGAGCCGCATGCTGAGCAATATTCAAAGCAAAGCTGGTCTTTCCCATACTGGGGCGGCCAGCAACAATGATGAGGTCAGAAGATTGCAAACCGGACGTCAATCTGTCTAATCCTTCAAATCCGGTGGGAACACCCGTTATAAGCTCTTTTTTTCCATAGAGTGTTTCAATAGTCTTGAGACTTTGTCTTACAAGCTCTTTTATAGGATAGAATGAAGGTCTTATCTTACTTTCAGATATCTCAAAGATCGATCTCTCGGCCTGATCTAATATATTATCAACATCTCCTCCATCTTCATAACTCATGGATGCAATTTCGGAAGCTTTGTTGATTAATATACGAAGAGTTGACTTCTCTCTTACAATCTTAGCATGGTATGAAATATTCGCAGCAGTGGGAATGTTATCCACCAAGGATGTGAGATATGAAACCCCCCCTATCTCATCCAATTGATCTTTGCTTTTTAAAGTATCGGTCAGGGTGACTAAATCAATGGGTTGATTTTTTTCGTAAAGCTCTATCATGGAAAAAAAGACTTTACGATGGGCGTTTTGGTAAAAGTCTTCTTCACTCAAGACCTCCAACACGCTATTAATCGACTCATTTTCAAGCAATATACCTCCGAGAATAGCCTGTTCGGCTTCTATACTCTGTGGGGGGAGCTTTAACTGGGGAGGTTTCTTGTCGACCATTTCACACACTTCAATCCATGGTTTCCATCAAGACTTCACAACCCATACCTTCAGATTGGCCATTACCTCTGGGTGAAGTTTTACAGGCACCGTATATATGCCCAGCTTCTTGATCGGTTCCTCAAGGAGAATCTTCTTCCTGTCAATCTCAATATCGTCCCTTTTGAGACTCTCTTCAATGTCCATTGTAGTCACTGATCCAAAAAGTCTGTCTTCTTCTCCTGCTTGTTTCGAGACAGTACATGACAAGCTCTCGATCTGAATGGCAAGCTTCTCAGCATCTCTTTTTGCCTTATCCAGCTTGCTCTCAAATAGACTTTTCTGACGTTCCCATACCTTGACATTTTTTGTCGTTGCTTCCAGAGCTTTCTTCTGAGGGATAAGGTAGTTTCTACCGTAACCATTAGCGACCTTCACCACATCCCCGACCTTGCCTAAAGACGGTATCTCTTCCAATAATATAACTTTCAAATCACTCCTCCGTTCATCAGTAAATCCTTTTATCTTAACGTTAATGGGTAGTGCTCATTCAAAAATGAGATATTTTTACGAGGTTAAGAAAGACTAAGATTTTAATCACAGGAATACATTGAGTATGTAGGGGCACGTTGCTACGTGCCCTTACATCTGAGTCCGGCGCAGAATTTGGGGAAAATAGCAGTTTTTATTCGAGCACTCAGTAGCCTGCAAGCAGTGAATCTGGCTCATCTCACATATGGAAAAATGTATTATTGTACGTTTGATGCAGATACCTTTTCAGGATTTACGACAATTTCGATCGCTTCAGTTTTCTGAAATCGGCCCACACGTCAAAGAGACCCAAGCCTATTACTGCAAACAAAAAAATATGTTGTAGTACTATCATTACATACCCTATTCCCCTTAAAATCGGGGGAATATTCTTTGTGTTGAAAAAGTAAGACACAATAGCGATGCCTTGGAAAAAGAATATACTCAAAGTTATTATCAGGATATTTAACCCCACATTGTTCAATATGAAGACCCTGGATATCAAAAGAAGCCCACCTATTATTACTCCCCATACAAGAATATCCGGTGCTTTCCACTGTGATAGATCTCCAAAGTCTGGGAACTGAATTCCTCGTACCCCATAGAGTTTCTTAGCAATGATAAGGTTTATCCATATGATAAAGATTGTTCCCACAATCGCAAGTGAAGGGAAAGATCTGATCAAGAAATTCACGAAGTGTGTGGAAGACACATCTGATGGCTCCGTATGACTGTTCAACATCCCTGATCCTTGGTACAAATTGATGGTATTATTCACGTTTTCTTTTATCTGCTGAACAATAAGGGCCCATGGATTAATAAGGTTGACTGCACAATACAGACAGGCAATCGTTGTTCCAATCCCTAAAATGACAAGGAGAGAATACAATACCGTCTTTTCGATGGACAGATTCTTTCGCAAAATCTCTGACATGGTCAGTCCAATGACTCCGAATTCAACAATGAAAAACACCCCCGACTGAGCTTGAAAACGCTTCAGAAAGTATATGGCAATGATCGAAGCCATAAAAAAAATCAGAATGGCCGGCATTCTTCCCAGCTTTTTATAATAAAACAAAATTGGCAATGGTGTAAAGATACTTATGAGAGCACCTATAAATGGAATATATATGTACGCAAAGAGAAAGAGTGTGATTATTGCTATTCCGGCAATAAAATCTCTTCTAAAATCTTTATTGACGTCTTTTACCACGAGACATGACCCTCACAAGGGATCAATTCAGTCCAAGAAATTCCCATCTACACTTTACAACCTCAGCGGGTACCCAAGTGCACCCCTTGCCGGCTTCCTGCATTGTACGCTTCTCAAGAGCGACAGGATACTATAATGTTGAATATATAACAGGATTGCATGATTTGTATTTCTATTCGGATGGGTACAGGGTTCTTGTGTATAAGAAAAAAATAAAACAAGTAAATGACGCTTACCACGATCTCACTAAACCGCACAGGTTGAAACTTTAAGAATTCACGATCTGAATAATCATCAATACACATCAGGCAGTCATTTTAAAAAGTCTCGCAAATGACTCATAGGGATTATTCACCTGCTATTACCTATTGGACTATGCTCCTGAGAATCTTTAGCCTAATTTGAGCGATTCTTTCCGTTACGAGAGGTTGTAGGTTGCTGAATATGGAGTGAAAAACGATACGAAGCGGACAAAAGTGAAACCACCCCTTCAGTGAGTTCGATTCGAAACGTTTTTTACTTCAGATTCAGTAAGATACAGCCTCGCAATAGGAAAGAATCGCTCAACTTAGGTTGAAATACACTTCGCTATTAATTTTAATCAGAATACATGATCCAGTGCCCATCCAGAAATGGCTCTTTCCCTCAATCTCTGGATCAGACTCAGATGGAGTGGCATATTGCAAGAATCACTACCGATGTATTCCTGCGGAAAGATTCCTCGTCATCCTTGACCTTGTAGAGAATATCTGTATTCCAGGACGGACACAATCTAATACTCTGTAGTTGTGGTGAAAGGAAGAAGGGCGATTGCTCTTGCCCTCTTGATAGCGTTTGTGACCTTCCTCTGATGCTTGGCACAATTTCCTGAAATCCTCCGAGGAATGATCTTCCCTCTCTCTGTGGTAAATTGGCGCAGTGTTTGATAGTCTTTATAGTCAATATTCATCGAGCTATCCGCACAAAAACGGCAGATCTTCCTCCTGATGAATGTTCTCTTTCTCCTGCCTCGATGTATTGCCATGGAATCCTCCGTATTAAGTCGGGATAAAACTCACTAACGCTTCTCCTCTAATGACTATTTTCCGCAACCTGTCCATCACACTCAGATATAAGGTCATATTAAAAGAGGCCTTTTACCCTATAGATTCCTTTGGAAAATTCCTCGTCTTTTTTCACTTTGCAGAAAATATCTCATTACTGGACGGAGACTGGTTATTCCCCTTCTTGAAGAGTACTGTCTTCTGCACCCTTCTCTTCAACCGTTTCAATCTCTTCTTTCTCTTCCGATTCATCCTCTTCCACGGAATCAAGATCAGGATGATCATCAATCTTGACTGTGAGATACTTGAGAATTCTATCATCCAGCCCAAAATTTCTTTCCAGTTCCCTCGTCAGTTGGTGATATCCATGAAAAACCAAGAGGATGTAATTTCCC
>JAXHSZ010000480.1:0-3425 GCA_034190725.1 Thermodesulfobacteriota bacterium | reverse complement strand
TGCCATTGATGAGTTACGGAACATCAACATTGGTTCAAACATCAAAGATGGAAATTATTTTCCAGATTTTCAAGGAAGCAAAAATTCATTATACAACTTTTGTTCCTGTGCTGGTGGAGAGAATATTTAAAGAAATATACAATTATTCAAAGAAGCAGGGCATATTTGACAATATAACTATATTATCATCAGCAAGTCCTGCTGAAAGTTTTAAAGAGGCGATAAAATTAAAAGAGAAACGAAAAGAGATTGAAAAACTGATACAGGAGTTGGGTTTAAATAATGTGACTGCTATATTTTCCGGAGGAGCCTACCTTCTTGATAAGACCGTCGAAAACATGAAAATAATAGGTATAGATATTTTTAACGGTTACGGTCTCACAGAAACATCTCCTATTATGACAATGAGTACTCCTTTATATAATAGAGAAGGATCAGCCGGTCATGTGTTACCCACAGTAGAGGTAAAGATAGACAAGCCCGATGAGAAAGGAAATGGAGAGATACTTGCCAGAGGGTCCATATTGATGGCAGGATACACTGATCCCCAAATGACAAAAAAGGCGATTGATGAAAGAGGTTGGTTGCACACAGGTGATATCGGCCGGCTTGATGATGATGGTTATATATATATTACAGGCAGATCGAGAAACATCATTGTAAACCAGGGTGGAAAAAATATATTCCCCGAAGAAGTTGAAACACCTATAAAAAAAAGCCCCCTGGTCTCGCAAGTTATTGTAACACCAAAAATAGATTATGAGAATGGGGAATATCCATATGCGATTATTCACCCTGATCTGGAAGCAATCTCCCAGCTTGAAAAAGAATCAGGCAAAAAACTCTCAAATGAAGAGTTGAAGAGCTTATTCCAAAAAGAAATTAAAAAATTTGCAGGTGATATTTCAAACTACAAACTACCAAAGGATTTTGAAATCTCTTACGAAAAAATAAACATTCGCTCAATCAAGGGCAAGAGATTTATTTTTGCCGAACACCTGAAAACGATAATTGAATCTGAGGTATCACATGAGCTTGGCAACAAAAACACTTTCTGCGTATCTGAAACAACAACAGTTCCGGTAGATGATGAACAGGGTTTAGCAAAAAAGATTGAAGATTACATTATGCAAAAGACAGCCATTACGCTGAACATCGATAAATCGGAAATTGATGTTGACATGAACTTTCTCGACTATCTTACTTCAATGGACATCATAAAAATATCGAATACAATTGAGGCTGAAATTGATGTAGAGTTGTACCCACCAATTCTATTTGAATATACAAATATAAAAATATTATCGGGATATTTTTCTAAAGAATTAAACCGACAATTTAATAAATATTTTGGAATAGAAGGATGTATAGAAAAACACAATAAACAAGCAAATCAAGTATCTCACCAGATAACAGATGTTCCTATAATAGAACAGTTAAATACCCAAAAAACAAATAACAAGATCAAAGACACAACTGAAGATGAACCAGTCGCTATAATAGGTATCTTTGGAAGGTTTCCCGGATCCAGAAATTTAGATGAGTTCTGGAATAACCTCGATGCTGGAGAAGATCTGATATCTGAGATCCCAAAAGAAAGATTTGACTGGCGGGAATATTATGGAGAAGGAGGACTGGAGGGAAATAGGATAATAACAAAGTGGGGAGGATTTATTGAAGACATCGACAAATTTGATCCAAGCTTTTTTTCAATCTCTCCCAGAGAAGCCAACCTTATGGATCCACAGCAGAGGATACTGCTTGAGGCTGTATGGAAGACTATTGAAGACGCTGGATGCAGACCATCAGATCTTGCAGGCACGAACACAGGATTATTTGTGGGAGTATGCTTAAGTGATTATTCAGAATTGATGTCAAAGCATTTAAGGAAAATGGACGCCTATATTTCAACAGGTTTGCTCTTTTCAGCCATACCGAATCGAGTGTCTTACCAGCTAAACCTGAATGGCCCAAGCGAAGCCATTGATACTGCCTGCTCAAGCTCGCTGGTAGCTGTTCATAGAGCGCTTCAGGCTATCAGGGAGGGCGATTGCAAAATGGCAATAGTAGGTGGAGTAAACGCGCTGCTGTCCCCGAAATACTTTATATCCTTCAGCGAAGCTGGTATGCTTTCCCCTGACGGTAGATGTAAAACCTTCAGTAACCAGGCCAACGGATATGTAAGAGGAGAAGGAGTCGGAGCGATAATGCTAAAACCATTGAGCAAAGCACTGGAAAACAAGGACCATATTTACGGGATTATCAAAGGCGTTGAGATAAATCATGGTGGACGCGCAAATTCATTTACAGCGCCCAATCCAAATGCACAAGCCCAGTTAATAAAATCCGCTTATGAAAAGGCAAACATTGATCCAGAAACAGTAACATTTATTGAAGCTCATGGAACAGGTACGAGCTTGGGAGATCCAATTGAGATTAATGGTCTCAAGAAGGCCTTTAACGAGCTGTTTGAAAAATCTAATAAAAAAATACAGAAAAAATATTATTGCGGACTTGGGTCAGTAAAGACGAACATCGGCCACCTTGAATCAGCTGCAGGCATAGCTGGGCTGATAAAAGTTCTCCTGTCAATGAAAAACAGAAGATTGCCTGCCAATCTTCATTGCCATGAGATCAATCCTTACATAAATTTAGAGGACAGTCCATTCTATATTGTGAATGAAAAAAAGGACTGGGATTGTCTGAAGGACGAAAATAATAATCCAATACCGAGAAGAGCAGGCATCAGCTCCTTTGGCATCGGAGGGACTAATGCTCATGTTATTATTGAAGAATATCAAAGCGACGCGCCCCAACACTCAGAGCGTAGTCATGAACCTCAGGTTATAGTTCTCTCAGCACAAAATGAAGATAGGTTGAAAGACTATGCCCAAGATATGAAGGGATTTCTTGAAAGAGCATCTAGAATAACTACAAAAAACCAAATTGACAATAAATCAATAACACTGAAGTTGAGTGAAGAATTATCAGATATTGCCTCAGAAATTACATCAGTGAGCAAAGATGAAATAGAAACAGATGACGAATTTCTATCCTGTGGTTTTGACACTTTCAAACTCTCCGAATTTGCTAAAAGAATAAACGAGAAGTTTAACCTTGATCTGAAAATGTCTCTGTTCTCTGAGTGTGTATCAATAGATGTTTTTTCTCAATACATAGTTAAAAATTTCAAAGAATCGTTAAATCAATTTTATCCGGAGTCTTCTCAAGAGATAGTCGAATTAAAACCAGAAGAAAATAATATCAGTCTCACTGACATAGCATATACATTACAGAACGGACGTGATTCCATGACCCAGCGTCTAGCAATGGTTGTATCCAATACAGATGAACTGATAGAAAAATTGTCATCCTATTGCAAGGGAAAAACTGATATAAAAAATCTATTTATAAGCAACGTAAAG
>JAXHSZ010000048.1:0-7345 GCA_034190725.1 Thermodesulfobacteriota bacterium | reverse complement strand
AAGTGCTGTACATCCAGAGAGCTACCCTATAGTGGATGCCATGGCCAAAGATATAGAGTGTACGGTTTTAGACTTGATGAAGAATGAGGATCTCCGTAGAAAGATAGACAAAGAAAAATACATATCCGACACGGTCGGGCTTCCCACACTGAATGATATACTTGAAGAATTGGAGAAGCCCGGCAGAGATCCAAGGAAGGAATTTGAGACATTTACCTTTGCACAGGAAGTGGAAAAGCTGGAAGATCTGGAACCTGGGATGAAGCTTCCCGGAGTGATTACCAATGTGACGGCATTTGGAGCCTTTGTGGATATCGGAGTTCATCAGGACGGTCTCGTTCATGTGAGCCAACTCACGGATCATTTTGTGAAAGATCCCGGTCAGGTGGTCAAGGTTCATGATACAGTTATGGTGACGGTTTTGGAAGTGGATCTTGAAAGAAAGCGTATTTCACTGTCCATGAAGAAAAATCCTGAGTTAGACCACACGAAGTCAAAGAATAATAAAAAGCCGCAAGAAGGGATAAAACCGGTCCAAACCAAGGAAAAGAAGGAAAAAAAGACAAAGAAGCGCAAAACATTTTCCAACAATCCTTTTGAGGAGGCATTTAAAAGCCGTTGAGAATGAATTGTATCCCATTGCTCCGGCAACTACAGATTAACACCACCTGAAATCCAAATCATTACTCCGTCATCATGGACATTCAATCCCACAAACATCAGGTACTCAAAGAAAGATTCGGCTTCTCCCGGTTTCGACCTCTTCAAGAGGAAGTGATCGATGAACTCCTTCAAGGAAATGATTGTCTGGTGGTTATGCCTACAGGCATGGGCAAATCTCTGTGCTATCAACTCCCCTCCCTTATTCTCGACGGGGTCGCCCTGGTGGTTTCTCCCCTTATTGCTTTGATGAAGGATCAGGTTGACAGCCTTATGGAGAAAGGAATACCATGTACATTTATCAACAGCTCAATCGACGCACAGGAGCAGAAGAGAAGGCTTCAGCAATTGGCCGGAAATCAATTCAGACTGGTCTATGTGGCGCCTGAGAGATTCAGAAACAGAAGTTTTATGCGGTCTCTGGAAAGCATCAATATCTCTCTTTTTGCAGTGGACGAGGCTCACTGTATCTCTCAGTGGGGACATGATTTCAGACCGGATTATATGCTGCTCTCTCGATTCATTCAATTCCTCAATACTCCTCCCGTCATTGCCCTGACGGCAACCGCCACTCAAGAGATTCGAGATGATATTATAGAACAATTGAAGCTTTCAAACCCCATCTCTTTTGTGGGAGGTTTTGACAGAAAAAACCTCTTTTATTCAGTCATTGAAACATCCACTGATGCGGATAAACATCAAGCAATAAGAGATTTGGTGAAAGAGGAAAACCTGCCGGCCATAATCTATTGCGGAACAAGAAGTCAGACCGATGATGTGGCTCAACTTCTCAGAGAAAGTTTTCAATTCAAGGTGGCAAGTTACCATGCCGGTCTCGATGATGAAGTGAGAAAGGAGATCCAGGACAAGTTCATGGGAGGACATCTTGATCTCATATCCGCCACAAATGCCTTTGGAATGGGAGTGGACAAGGAAGATGTGAGGATGATCATCCATTTCAATATCACGAGGAGTATGGAAGCGTATTATCAAGAAGTGGGAAGGGCGGGCCGAGATGGTCTTCCGGCTCAATGTGTTTTGTTTTTCTGCTTTGCAGACCGATATCTTCAGGAATATTTTATTGAAGGAGATAATCCCAGCCATGAGATTATAGAAGAGGTGTACGGATTGCTCAAAGCCCAAGAGGGGGAGATCAAATATCTCTCCTATAATGAACTCATTCAGCTCACATCACGGAAGATCAGCCAGATGGCTTTCTACTCATCATTGAAGATACTGGAACGGTTTGGGCTCATTGAACGGATTCCCCTTTCGAAAAATACCGCAACTGTCCTTCTCATGATGAAGCCTGAAGAGGCCTGGGATAGAATCGGCGACAGAGCAAAGAAGAGAAGAAACCTGTTTCGTATTCTTCTCGAAGACTATGGAATGGAATTCAACGAGGATATTGAGATACGATTGGAAGAACTCTGCTTCCGTCATCAACTGGATATGGAAAATATAAAAAGGGTGCTTCATGATCTCAAAGACGCACATATAATTGACTATATTCCACCATCACGGGGTCGTGGCATTCGCATCCTGGATATGGACGGAAAAGATGGAAGGATCGATTATTCCCAACTACTTACAAAGAAAAGACGGGATAAGAGAAAGTTGGATAAAATGATGGAGTATGCGCAAACCCCTTCCTGCCGAAGAAACTTCATCCTCTCGTATTTCGGGGATGCCTCTTTGAAAGAAAACTGTCGGAGTTGCGACAGCTGTGTTTCAATGAATGCTCGACCTCATAAGAGATCCCTTACGGATGAAGAGTTTGTCATAGTCCAGAAGATCCTGAGCTGTGTGGCACGGATGGAAGGAGGATATACTCTGGAAATGCTCGTGAAAGTTCTGCGGGGTTCTCTTGCCCAGCAGGTGAAGGCATTTGGTTTTCATCGTTTGAGCACCCATGGAATCCTCAAAGATTTCAAAAAGCCATTGACAATAAAGATCATCGAAGAGCTTATTACTGCAGGATGCATTGAGAAGAAGGAAACAAGTATGATCATCAGAGGGTACTTGCGAAACTTCCAGGTTCTTCACCTCACTCAGTTTGGATGGCAAGTGATGCAGGCAAAAGTTCGAGATATCAGGATCGATTTTCCCAGGGATATTCCTTTAAAGAAGGAAGAAAGGGGTGAAGAAAAGGAGGACGAAGAAAGATATGATGACGATCTCTTTGAGGTTCTTCGCGCCGTCAGGAACGGAATTGCCGAGGGTGAAGGGCTACCTCCCTTTATGATCATGTCCAATAGGGTTTTGAAAAGGATGGCAGGAATTTGTCCTTCCAACAAAGACGAATTCATGGCCATCAAGGGTTTGGGAGTGAGGACGTATGAAAAATACGGCATACGGTTTCTTGAAAGTATAAAGGATTATCTGGATGAAAAGGGTTTTCATCCAGAGACGAAATGTGTGAATTCCATGCGGAAAAAGAGGGTTCCCACTCTCATTCAGACCTTTGAACTCTATGAAGCGGGGTATCGTTCCACAATTGAAATAGCCGCAGCCAGAGGGCTTGCCGTCCGTACAATTACCGATCAACTGGCCCGCTTGATCGAGGATGGCTACCCAATTGATATCAATGAATTTGTGAGCAAGGAAAGACAAGAGGAGATATTAAATGTATTGCAAGAAACCGGTATTGAAAGACTCAAACCTATAAAAGAGTCTCTCCCCGGGGACTATACTTATGAAGAGATCAAGTTCGTGGTTGCTTCTGTAAAATCCATGAAAAAGGATGTGAAATTTGAAATGTGACTTTACGGCAATGCTTGTTGCAAATGACTTTTCCATTCGGTAACAGTGTAACTTTTTGAAAAGAGTTGCTTCAATGGCGGTTAAATTTTAATGTGTGTATAACTCGCATCTTTCTCCCTCTTCTTTCTTAACGCTCACTCAGATGCTTAGGCAGAACACGCATGAAAATTTAACCGCCGTTGAAGCTTGCTTACAGCTTTCTATTTCATAGCACTCAATCTTCATTTGTTGTTATTCATTCTATAGAGGAGAAATGGTATGGAGATGGCAGAAGGGATTCATCGTGTACGTGTGCCCATTCCTTTTGATTTGGAATTCGTCAATATCTATTTGATAGTAGGAAGGGGTGGAATCGTCCTTTTTGATTGCGGACCCAAGATAAAAGAAACTCAAGAAAACCTAAATAGTTACCTGCAGAGTATCAACAAAGGATTCCATGATATTAAAAAAGTGATCGTTTCTCACTATCATCTTGACCATTATGGCTTTTCCGGTGAATTGAAGAAGCTTGGAGAACCATCCATAGTCATGCATGAGAACGACGTTCCCCTTGTGGACTCTGCTGATTCCAGCTTCAGTTTTTGGATTGATCAGGCATTAAAGTCAGGAATGCCTGCTGCTTATGTAAAGGAGATACAGAAAATATATGATCTTGTTCCTGGAATGATTTCTCATGCTCATGTAGACGAAATGGTACAAGACGGGCAGGAAGTCTTCATCGACGGAGAGGTGTATGAGGTGATCTGGACTCCGGGGCATTCACCTGGACACATATGTCTCTATAACAGAGAAAGAAAGTTTGCTTTCACAGGCGATCATCTTCTCGATGAGATCACGCCCAATCCGGGAGACCCGGCTTTTGGGAGCGTTATCGGAGAAAACTCTCTGGAACGTTATATGGACTCCTTAAATAAGTTAAAAGGATATGATATGGATTTCGCTTTCCCTGCTCATGGAAATACCGTTGAAGATCCAAGGAAGAGGGTGGACGAGATCCTGAACCATCACGAAGAGCGATTGGACCATGTTCTGGACGTCATGAGAGATGGGTATGAAACGGCATACGATGTATCCATGAAAATGATGTGGGTTGAAAATACGATATTGGGGAGTGATTTGCCGGATTCAGAGATACCCCTTGCCCTGGTAGAAGCCGCAATCCACCTTGAACTTCTGAGGAAGAGGGAAAAGGTCATACGGATTTTCAAAGAGCCTCATCTGTTGTTTAAAAAAGTTTAGGCTTTTTCACAAAAAGTTCCTGAGAGCTCTTTTCCGGTTTATCATTCATCTTCCGACAGTGATTATCACTCCACGGATTTTTGAAAACCTTTTATTAGGTAGTGTCCATTCAGGAATGAGATATTTTTTGCAAGATCAAGGACGACAAAGATTTTAACCGCAGGAATACATTGGTATGCAGGGGCACATTCCAATGTGCCCCTGCATCTGAGTCTGACGCAGAGATTGCGGAAAAGAGCCATTTATTGATGGATACCAGGTATTGAAGGGGGTTGGAGTGAAAATGTTCGAGTTTTGGATAAGGGCTGAAGATGTTTATTCTTATGATTGACAATTATGATTCCTTCACCTATAACCTGGTGCAGTATTTCGGCGAGTTGGGAGTAAAGCTCCAGGTAGCAAGAAATGATAAGATAACCATTAAAGGTATTGAAGAGATAAATCCCGATAAGATTGTAATTTCTCCCGGGCCGGGCACCCCTGACGATGCAGGTATTTCCAAGGAAGTGATACAATACTTTCAAGGAAAGAAGTGGATACTCGGTGTCTGCCTGGGCCATCAATGTATAGGAGAGGTCTTTGGAGGGAAGGTAAAGAGAGCTGACCTGGTCATGCATGGCAAGACCTCCCTGGTCTATCACGATGGAAAATCCGTTTACAAAGGAGTGAAAAATCCTTTCGAGGCTGCCAGGTATCATTCCTTGGTCGTATCGAAAGATAAATTCCCCCAGTGCCTCGAGATTACTGCAAAGACTGAAAACGGTGTCATTATGGGGACCAGGCACAGAGAATCTGCAGTTGAGGGTGTGCAGTTTCATCCGGAATCCTTCCTTACAGGAGAGGGGAAGAAGATTATCAAAAACTTTGTAAACCTTTAAGGACAGGTTGGTGTACTTTTTCGAGAAAATAAAAAGAGGAAGGCCGATGGTTGAAGAACTTCATATCTCGATCCGGCCTGACGCAGTCTTTGACATGATTCATTCAAAACCTTTCAGTTTTTTTCTGGACAGCGGTATGGACAGGTGCAAACTGGGCAAATATTCATTTATCGGGTACAATCCATTCCTGATATTTAAGAGTAAAGGAGAGAGGATCGACGTAACAATGGGCAGGGAGACACATACAATGATGGGAAATCCCTTCCGAATCCTAAACAGCATCATAGGAAATTACAGGATTTCATCTGATGGAACCATACCTCCATTTATCGGGGGAGGTGTCGGGTATTTTTCCTATGACCTCTGCCATTTTGTTGAACGATTACCAAAGACCGTAGTGGACGACCTTGCCTTTCCGGATTGTTATTTCTGTTTCTATAATCAGGTCTTGGGCTATGATCATATGGAAGATAAATGGTATTTTTCTGTGATAGATTATGAGAGACCACATGATCTGGAATTGAGAAAAACCGTAAAAGACAGGGCAAGAGAGCTGGAGGAGGAGATATACACCGGGTTACAGGAAACCGAATCAAACAGATCAGAAATTGAAAATATGACAAAGACAACAACATCCCTTGAGTCAAACTTCACCAGGGAAAGTTATTTGAGGGCTGTGGAAAAAGCCAAGGAGTATATCTATGCCGGGGACATATACCAGGTGAACCTCTCCCAAAGGTTTCACGCGAAGCTCTCCCATACACCCTATCTTTTATATAAGAAGCTCCGAACAATCAATCCCGCGCCCTTTGCCTGTTATCTCAACTTTGGCGATATCACCGTAGCCAGCTCTTCTCCTGAGAGATTTTTAAAAGTGCAAGGTGATAGGGTGCAGACACGACCCATAAAGGGTACACGTCCCAGGGGGAGAGATGATAATGAAGACATGAGATTAAAAGAGGAGCTTATTGTCAGTGAGAAGGATAGGGCGGAACTCAATATGATCGTGGATCTGGAAAGAAATGATTTGGGTAGGGTATGCGACTATGGTTCCGTCAGGGTGACCGAACATGCTGTTGCTGAAACCTATGCAACCGTCTTTCATCTGGTTTCAACCATTGAGGGAAGATTGCTTCCCAGATATAAATGTATAGACCTTGTAAAAGCATGCTTCCCTGGTGGTTCCATCACCGGGGCTCCAAAGATTCGGGCTATGGAAATTATAGATGAACTGGAACCTACCGCCAGAAGCGTTTATACGGGCTCGATCGGATATTTGGGTTTTAATGATCATATTGACCTGAATATTGCCATACGGACTTTTTTAATAAAAGGAATTGATGTCTATTTCCAAGTGGGCGGAGGCATAGTCGCTGATTCTACCCTGGAAGGGGAGTATGATGAGACCCTCGATAAAGCAAAGGCATTGATTGAGGCATTGACTTGTTAATACAATTCACATATACATGATGTGTGAATGGAACTGCCCTAAAAAGACATCCTCCCCCTTGATGGGGGAGGTGTGTTGGGTGTGAAAAACAGCTGAACAGTAAAGTTATTTCTGTTTTTATCATAAAGCTTGTTTCCCCCTCCCTCAAACCCTCCCACCAGGGGAGGGAGGACTTCTTTCTCTGTATGTCTCTTCTCTTCATTCAACAAGATTGTCCCCAGATGGGAGGAATTGAGGCTCAAGGGGGAGTACTTTTATACCCTAAACCTGAACAGCTTCTCCCATTACTCATGGAGAATCTTTATCGTGTCGGAGTATGCATATATAAATGGGTGTTTCGTTAAAAGTGACGAAG
>JAXHSZ010000479.1:0-3823 GCA_034190725.1 Thermodesulfobacteriota bacterium | reverse complement strand
GTCATCGCATAGCCATTGCCAATGACCTGCATCCCCATTACCGGGCGGTACTGGAAACATATATGAATCAGGCCGGCGTAGAAATAATAGACGGAGGGCCGGACCCGGACTGCGCCTGCCTCATAGTTCAGTCGCCTGATTTCCATGGCACTCCTCATTCTTATAAGAAGTACCGTTCATTAAGGATGGGGGGAAGTTGGTTGAGAACGCAAAAGACGTTATGGATGTTCTTTCACCCCAATTTGGAGATAATAAGGAAACTCCAGCACGATCTGAAGTTGAAAGTATACTTCCTAAAAACGCAGAACTTATCCTCGACACATTGACTGAGGAGCCTTTGCATATAGATGACGTTGCTATAAAAAGCAGATTAAATATTAAAGAGGTTTCAACTCTATTGCTTCACTTGGAAATGAGCGGCTTCATCAGCCAACTGCCTGGAAAAATATTCATGAGGAATTTATAAATAGTGTCTGAACGAAAACTAGGATTTTTCGTCAAGGTCAAGGAAGATCAAAATTTTAACCGCAGGAATATTGGGTAAGTAAGGGCACATTGCAATGTGCCCTTGCATCTGAATCTGACGCAGAGATTGTGAAAAATGGCCATTTATGGATGAGCACTCAATATGGGAAATGAATCATGCCACATCTCATACGAACGCTTTTATGAATGACATTGCGAATAAAGTACTCCTATGGGCGGATTTTTCCCTTACTTGTTGAGAATTTACATATTCAGGATAAATTATGTCAAAATCATTGGTTATTGTCGAATCACCTGCGAAAGCGAATACCATAAAGAAATTCCTTGGTAAGGATTTCATGGTTATGGCATCTATGGGGCATATTAGGGCACTACCGAGTAAATCCGGATCCATAGATGTTGAAAATGACTTTGAGCCGAAATATCATATATTGCCTCAGCGGAAGAAGGATCTTTCTCAAATAAAGAAGGCACTCGAAAAATGTGATGCTCTTTACCTGGCTACCGATATAGACAGGGAAGGAGAGGCTATTGCGTGGCATCTTCTGGAAGCACTGGACCTCAACCACAGAAAAAGCCATAAAAAAAGGGATAAGAGACCTCCCCTTTCAATAAAAAGGATAACCTTTTATGAAATTACAAAAGAAGCTATTCTGAATGCAATAAAAAATCCTCGCGATATCATTCAGTATTTGGTGAATGCTCAACAGGCCAGAGCAGTTTTAGATTACCTTTATGGATTTAATCTGAGTCCATTTTTGTGGAAGAAAGTTCGTTATGGTCTTTCTGCTGGGAGAGTTCAATCCGTTGCTCTCAGACTGATATGCGAAAGAGAAGAAGAGATACAAAAATTTATGCCCAAAGAATTCTGGACCATTTCTGCAAAGCTTTCAACCACAGAAAAACCATTACCATCTACTACTTTTAAAGCAACTTTAGTTGAGATTAATGGTAAAAAATTAAAGAAATTTTCCATTAGTAATGAAGAATCTGCCAAGAGTGTTGCTAAGGAACTTGAAGATGCGGAATACCACGTCATAGATATAATTGAAAAAGAAACAAGCAGAACTCCTCCACCTCCTTTTACCACAAGCACTCTTCAGCAGGAAGCATTTCGGAAGCTCGGATTTCCTGCTAAAAAAACCATGTCAATCGCTCAAAGGCTTTATGAAGGAATAGAGATTCAAACTGAAAGTGTGGGATTGATTACATACATGAGAACGGATAGCGTTAATATTTCTCCGAATGCTCTTCAGCAGGCAAAATATATGATAGTCCAGTTATTCGGAGACGAGTATGCGCTGAAGACACCCCGTCACTTCAAGAACAGGGCCAAGAATGTTCAAGAAGCTCATGAGGCAATACGGCCAACTGATTTTGAAAAAAAACCTGAAGAATTGAAGAGCTTTTTAAACCGTGATCAATGGAAATTATACAGACTCATTTGGAGACGAGCTATTGCATGCCAGATGGCCAAAGCCATTTTGAATAATATTTCTGTTGACATCTCCGCAAAAGGAACTCATATATTCCGCGTTTCTGGATCTGTCATGAAATTTCAAGGATTTTCAAAAGTTTATCAGGAAGGAAGAGACAACGGCGAAAAAGAAAAAGAAGAAATATTGCCACCGCTCAGAAAAAGTCAAAGCCTCTCACTTTTAGAAATCATTACTGACCAACACTTCACTCAACCACCATCACGCTATTCTGAAGCATCTTTGGTAAAAACCTTGGAAGAATACGGAATAGGACGTCCGTCCACTTATGCTGCAATCATGAACACCCTTCTCCTCCGTGGCTATGTCAAGATCATAAAGCGCTATTTTCACCCAGAAGATACTGGAGCAACAGTGAATAAATTGCTTGTTACTCACTTCAATAAATATGTTGACTATGACTTTACAGCTAAGATGGAAGAGGATCTCGATCAAATAGCAAAGGGAGAGAAAGAATGGAAAGAAATCGTCAGACAGTTTTGGGGGCCATTTGTCACACTCATTAATGAAAAAGACCAAGAAATCAAGAAATCGGATGTAACAGATGAAGAAACAGGAGAAAAATGTCCCAAATGTGATGGAGACCTTATCATCAAATTGGGACGATATGGCAAGTTTTATGCCTGTAAGAGGTATCCACAATGCAAATATTCAAGACCATTCAATGAGCAAGAGATAAACGAAGAAGACATACCTCCAGAGTCGAAGAATTGTGGGCAATGCGGCAAACCTATGATAGTAAAAAACGGAAGATTCGGCAAATTTCTTGCCTGCTCAGGATACCCTGAGTGCAGAAATACAAAAAGAATTATTGAAACAAAAAGTGGCGACAGGCAAATAAAGGAAGACGAAATAACTGACGAAAAATGTGAAAAGTGTGGTGGTCATTTCCTTATCAAACGAACTCGATACGGAAACAGGTTCCTTTCTTGTCAGAACTATCCAAAATGTCGGAATGCAAAAGCACTGAGTACAGGTGTTCCATGCCCAAATCCTAATTGTAATGGAGACATTGTGGAGAGAATTTCGAAAAAAGGGAGACTCTTTTTTGGGTGCCGTAATTATCCGGATTGCAAGACTATATTTGGAAACAGACCTGTACTTCATGAATGTCCGAACTGCAAATCTCCCTTCTTAATAGAAAAAGTATCAAAAAAGGCTGGAACAATTCTTGAATGTCCGGATAAGGAATGTAAATATCATACCGAGAAAAAAGCACAATAGGAAAAGAGATAAAAAAAAGGTCATATTTGATATTTCAAAATATGACCTTTCTATGATTTATCCCGGCAATGTCCTACTCTCCCACTCCGTTGCCAGAGCAGTACCATCGGCGCTAGAGAGCTTAACTTCCGTGTTCGGTATGGGAACGGGTGTATCCTCTCCGCCATCATCACCGAGAAATATGATTAACAAATATTTTTTATTGAAAGGATTATGGTCAAGCCGCACGACCTATTAGTATTGGTTAGCTGAATCCGTTACCGGACTTACACACCCAACCTATCAACCTCGTGATCTACAAGGGGTCTTAAGTCTACCTTTCGGTAGAGGGATACCTCATCTTGGGGTGGGCTTCCCGCTTAGATGCCTTCAGCGGTTATCCCTTCCGAACGTAGCTACCCAGCTGTGCCACTGGCGTGACAACTGGTAAACTAGAGGTTCGTCCATTCCGGTCCTCTCGTACTAGGAACAGATCCCCTCAAGTATCCTGCGCCCGCAACAGATAGGGACCGAACTGTCTCACGACGTTCTAAACCCAGCTCACGTACCGCTTTAATTGGCGAACAGCCAAACCCTTGGGACCTGCTTCAGCCCCAGGATGCGATGAGCCGACATCG
>JAXHSZ010000478.1:0-10910 GCA_034190725.1 Thermodesulfobacteriota bacterium | reverse complement strand
GCCGTTTTGGGGGAGAGGATTCAGCGATGCATATAAAGAATTGGCAAAAGAAACAGGCTCCGTACTCGTCCCGAATATCTTTAAGGATATCATGGGGAAATCAGACCTGATGAGTGACTCCATACATCCCAATAGTGCAGGGTATGCCATTATGGCTGAGCGCTTTTACAGGGCTTTAAAACCGTATCTTTAAAGAAAGAAGTGGTGTCACAATCTTCCTCCTCTGCAAGAATAAGTGCAAAGAAGCGTCGAATCAATTGAGAATCAGAATATAAACCTTTCGTGATCCTTTCATTGTAAGATTTTTTCATGGGAAGGAGAGGACTTTCATGCGGTGTTTCTTGCTTGTTTTTTTTATTTCGTTTCTCTGTTGGACGACTGCGAGAGGAGAGACTTTTACAATACCGGAACTGCACCAATTTCCCTCCCTCATGTCTCATGTTCGAATACAAGGACCGCTTGATTTCTGCGGTGAACCGGTTGAACTTCACAAACACAGCATTCGTGAACGCATGGAAAAAGAGTTGCTGCTGAATCTGTGGGATCGTCCCCAGGTGGTTCTCTGGATCAAACGGTCAACCCGTTATCTTCCGCTCATTGAAAAGCTTTTGAAGCAGGAAAACATGCCGGAAGACTTAAAATACGTGGCTATTGCGGAAAGTGCTTTACGGCCCCATGCAGGTTCCAAGAAAGGGGCAATCGGTTTCTGGCAATTCATGGAATCCACCGGTCGCAAATACGGTCTGAAAATAGACTCGGAAAAGGATGAACGCAGAAATATATTTCAATCCACTGAAGCGGCCATTGCCTATTTCAAGGAACTGTATGAAACTTTAGGTTCATGGACCCTGTCAGCTGCCGCATACAACATGGGCGAGCAAGGGATTCAGGCTGAAATGCTGGCCCAAAAGAGCAATAACTACTATGATCTTTACCTTCCTCTGGAGACTCAGCGGTATATTTTTAGAATTCTCTCAGCAAAACTCATATTATCAGATCCTGAAAAGTATGGCTTCAAATTTACAGACGACGACTTATATCCTCCACTCCAATTCGATTGTATCACCCTGGACTGTTTCCAGGAAACGCCCATTATGTTAATCGCCCAGGCAGCAAATACCACTTTCAAGGTTATCAAAGACTTCAACCCTGAAATCAGAGGACATTATATTGCCGCAGGCAGTCACTCAATCCTCATCCCAAAAGGGTCTGCCAAAGGTTTTCATTCACGCTTTAAAAATTTTGTTGATCAATGGTTGGCAGATAGGCAAGAACGGATCTATGTGGTAAAAGAAGGTGACAATCTCTCAACCATTGCAGAACGATTCAATGTCCCCCTGCCTGTACTGATGATCTGGAATAGACTCAACATGAATAAACATATCCATCCTGGCGATAAACTGGTGATTTATACAAATGAAGTAGTATTTGAAGCAGAGGATTAGGGATGAACAATACGCCTTGCTCCTTCGGACACGTCCCTGATCCACACGCTGGGATGAAATATCTCGTTTCACTTAAAATGACATGGGTGAGTTTATGCGTGCTGAAGTTTTTTGTGCAAGTGTGAGATTCTGCGCCTTTTAAGTTGTTTTATGAACAATTTTTCGTTGTTCTGTGCTATTGTCTCATAACTCAGCAGTTATAGAATGTGATTTTGAAAAAAGGATTGAGAGTTTGGGTATGAAGGAAAAAATTGAGTACTGGGTGGACATGGCTCAATATGACATGGAAACAGCGAAAGTCATGCTGAAAGGCAAACGCTTTTTGTATGTCGGATTCATGTGCCATCAAGTTGTAGAAAAAGTTCTTAAAGGATATTATGTGCTCGGGAAAGGTGAGAATCCACCTTACACACATAACCTGAATTACCTTGCCCAACAAAGTGGAATATATGATGAAATGACGGTAGAGCATAAGGATTTCATAGACCTATTGGAACCTTTGAATATTCAGGCCAGATACCCCACAGACAAAAAACGGTTAATACAGTCTTTGAATGATCAGAAATGCAAAGAGATAACTCAAAAAACCGAGGAGCTCTATCAATGGATAAAACAGAAGCTGTCAGATGTGTGAAAAAATATGCGGACATAGTGAGGCAGAATTTTGACGTAAAAAAAATAATATTATTCGGTTCATACGTAAGAGACACAGCACAAAAAGACAGCGACATAGATGTTGCAGTGGTTTTGAACCACGTAGATGAGGATTTCTTGATGTCCGAAGCGAGACTTTTTCGATTAAGGAGAAACATCGATGCAAGGATAGAGCCTGTTTTATTGGAGGAATCAAATGACAAAAGCGGATTTCTGGAGGAGATATTAAAAACCGGGGAAATTATTTACGATGCTGAAGAAACAAGGTGAAGATGCTTTTTATTAAAAAAAGTGTATCCGTTCACAGTTTACGGTTCACAGTAAACAGTTGGCAAAAACACGGGAAAGGCAGATGAAAGGAATACGGGAGATGCCCAGTTTCGACCGGCCCCGGGAGAAACTGGCAAAGAAAGGTCCGGCAGCTCTATCCGATATAGAGTTGATCTCGGTCATTATAGGGAAAGGGATTTCGGGAAAAGATGTTTTTCAGGTGGCAACGGAAATCTCGAAAAAAATAAAGACTGATTCTGCTCAAATGAAACACCCGAATTTCTATGAAAGTCTCAGGAAGATCGAAGGAGTCGGTTCTGCAAAGGCGTCTCAGATTGTGGCAGGATTTGAACTCGCCAGGCGATATCTGATGAAAGATAATGTGAGGGTCACTTCTCCTTCTGATATTCTCCCTCTTGTGTCTGACATAATAGACAAGAAACAGGAATATTTCATATGCATCTCTTTGAACGGAGCAGGTGAAGTGGTGGGAAATCGCATTGTGACCGTAGGATTGCTGAATCACAGTCTTGTTCATCCGAGAGAGGTTTTTGCAGATGTTATCACTGACCGGGCTGCTTCAGTCATCTTCGTACATAATCACCCATCAGGCTCCCTGGAACCGAGTGAACAGGATTTAGAAATAACAAAACAATTGGTAGAAGCCGGAACCATACTGGGTATTAAGGTAATGGACCATATCATTGTGGCAAAAAAGGGGTACTTAAGCTTGAAGGAGAGGGGAGTTTTATAATAGTGGAAAAGTGGAAAGTAATGGAGGGGTTTCAATGTATGTTGGAAAAACAAAAGACGTAAAAGTGGATCAACTGCCAATGGAAGGGGTAAAAAATGCAACGATCCAATGGCTTATTTCGGAAAAACAAGGGGCGACGCAATTTGCCATGAGACTGGTCACCATCAAAAAGGGTGGGAGTATCCCACTTCATTCTCACCCGCAGGTACATGAACAATTCGTATTAAAAGGAAGGGGAGTATTATTCACCAAGGATTCTGAGAAGGAAATCGGGCCGGGTGATTTCGCATTCGTGGATGCGGATGTAGCCCATGGCATGCGAAATACCGGAGATGAAGATTTCGAGGTTATATGCTGCATGAATCTATGAAGGGGCGATCTTCTCTCTGAGAAGTGTTTTTATGTTTTGAAATGTTCATTGGGGAAGAAGTTATGGGTGCATATGCCGTGTTTTGGAGGGAAATGATTATATTGAAGCGGAGGCTCTTTAGGATACTTGCCTCTTATGCAGTATCTCCTCTTCTTTTTCTCATTGCCTTCGGTTGGGGCATGGGCAGGAATCTGCAGGTGGAGGGAGTTGACTATTTGACCTTCATGATACCGGGGCTTATAGCCCTCTCCTCCATGAGCCAGACGTTCAGCATTGCCATGGACATTAACATCTCACGCTTTTACTGGATGACGTTCGAGGAATTTCAGACCGCTCCTATCTCTTCAGTATCAGTGGTTCTGGGAGAGGTGTTCAGCGGAATGGTACGCGGAACACTGGCTTCTTTTGTGATACTCTTTTTGGCTTTCTGTTTTGGTGTGAAACTGGGAGTCAATGGGATGCTTTTATTTTCCGTACTTTTGAATACCTTTATGTTTGGCTCTGCCGCTGTAATCACTTCAATGGTCGTAAAATCCCATGCAGACCAGGCCAGTTTTAATGGTTTCTTCATTGTGCCCATGTCTTTTCTCTGCGGCACTTTTTTCCCTCTATCCAGATTGCCTGATTGGGCATACTTCATGGCGCAGGTTCTTCCTTTAACGCATGCCAGTTCATGCATTCGTGCAGCCGCCCTGGGAATCAATATTCCCCTTATCTCTCTTATGATTATGATCATATATTCAGCGCTTTTCTTTTTGGTGGCAATTGCCTGCGTAAAGCGAGCAAGCATCTAGGAATGTACGTCTATGTGTCCCGCTCACGGACCTGTTATTTTAACTGAAAGGATGACAAAACTTTACGGCGATATCACCGCGGTTGATAATCTGAATCTGGAAGTAGTGGAAGGAGAGGTTTTTGGTTTTTTAGGTCCAAATGGAGCGGGAAAAACCACCACATGCCGCATACTGACCACCCTTACCAAACCTTCGTCCGGCCGAGCTTTTGTCTCTGGTTTCGATGTTGTGACGGAACCAGTCAAAGCAAAGAGAGGGATCGGTGTAGTGACCCAGTATCAGAATCTTGATGGGGAACTGACCGCATATGAAAACCTGAAACTTCATGGGATGCTCTATGGAATGGAAGGGAAAGAGAGAAAGGGGCGCATTGCAAAATTGCTCCAGTATGTGGAACTGGAAGACAGATCTTCTTCGCGCGTGAGCACCTTCTCCGGTGGGATGAAGAGAAGACTGATGATTGCCAGGGCACTCCTTCACCAGCCAAAAGTACTCTTCCTCGATGAACCAACAGTTGGACTCGATGCTCAAACAAGAAGAAATATCTGGGCTCTCATACGAAAGATTAATCAGGAAGGGGCTACTGTTTTTCTGACAACCCATTATATTGAAGAGGCTGAGATGCTCTGTGACAGGGTGGGTATTATCGATCAGGGGATTCTGATTGCGCTCGATGATCCTGAGCAACTTCTTAAAGTGGCGGGAAATATCGTGGTGGAAACCCTTTCGGATGACGGTCCTCGGGCAAAGTTTTTTCAGAACAGGGATGAAGCCAGCGAATTTGCAGCTTCTTCCAATGAAGATGTTATTGTTCGCAAAAGCAACCTGGAAGATGTTTTTATTCAACTCACCGGAAGAAGGGTGGCCGACTGATTCCCTTTCCATAGATTCCTCTTGCCTTTTTTTCAAGTCTGCTATAGTATTCCTAAGATAATCCGTTGTCTCTCCGTTTCATATACGCACCTGTCTTGTTCAGATGGGTTTAAATTTCTCCGTTGAACCTACTTATTATAGAAAACTGATTCTCATTCTGCTGCTTCACAAATCATAGAAATTCATTCCTTTCTTTTTCTGAGAAGAATATGATTGTTGGCGTAATAAAGGAAATCATGGCCGATGAAGACAGGGTATCTCTTCTGCCTGTCGGTGTGGAACTGCTTGTTGAGCATGGGCATTGTATATTGGTGGAGGCAGGATCAGGGTCAGCCAGTGGGTTTGCTGATGAACAGTATATACAAGCAGGTGCTGAAATAATCTCCTCGCCGGATGAAGTATACCGTAAAGCGGATATGATTATGAAGGTAAAGGAGCCTCTTCCGGTAGAATACAATCTCATAAAGGAAGAGCAAATTGTTTTTACTTACTTTCATTTCGCGGCTTCAGAGACATTGACCAGGGCAATTATTCAGTCAAGATGTGTGGCTATAGCCTATGAAACCATTGAAACCGAAGAAGGTCATTTACCCCTTCTCACTCCCATGAGTGAGGTGGCGGGTCGTATGGCTGTTCAGCAGGGAGCGAAGTATCTGGAATGCGAACACGGCGGGCGAGGCATCCTGTTGGGTGGAGTTCCGGGAGTTGAACCGGGAACAGTCGTTGTTATCGGAGGAGGCGTTGTGGGTGCAAATGCGGCAAAAATGGCGGCAGGCCTTGGCGCCAGTGTATATATACTCGACACGAACCTTGCGAGATTGCGTTATCTCAGTGATGTTATGCCGCCTAATGTAGTGACTATGATGTCAAACAGTTACAACATAAGAGAGTTAATTGCAGTGGCGGATGTGGTCATCAGTGCCGTGCTCATTCCCGGAGGAAAAACACCGAAACTTATCACAAGGGATATGCTTGCGTTGATGAAAAAAGGCGCCGTTATTGTGGATGTGGCAATAGACCAGGGGGGATCTCTCGAGACATCTCGCCTTACAACCCATGAGAATCCTATCTATGAAGTAGACGGTGTTATTCATTACTGTGTCGGCAATATGCCCGGCGCAGTTCCCATGACTTCCACCATTGCTTTGACCAATGCAACACTTCCATATGCAGTGGAGATTGCCGACAGAGGATACAAGAGATCCATTCTCAATAATCCTGCCATAGCAAAAGGAGTCAATATAGTGCTGGGTAAAGTCACATATAAGAACGTAGCCGATGCATTCGGAATGAGCTATACACCGGTGGAAGAGGCACTGGGACACAGGTAATGGGTCAGTAGGAGATGCTTCTTTGTTCCTCTGAGAGACACAATAAATTCAACTTATGCGTTGAGCCAGGTTCACCGCTTACTATGTCCCTGCACAACCCTACTGATTGAAAAAATTGAAGCTTGAAAAAAGAAAGGAGAAAGATATGGAACTTCCTGAGTACGTCACAGTTGATGAAGTGAAGAGAATCTGCAAAGAACTCAAAATAAGGGATTGGACTGCATTGACTGAACCTAAAGTGTCAGATAACGAAGCACGGACCATCCTTGATGAAGTGAATACAGAAGGAATGAATATTGATCTTGAGGAATTCCGTGTTGGGCTCGAAGTGGAGCTGGAACACGGGATACGATTCAATGAAGCAAATGTGACAAATAATCACCCTCTCTTGACAGGCAAGATCGTGATTGCTCATCTCAAAGAATCTCTCGATTATTACAAATACCTAGAGGTCGCCGAGTTGGAAGGTGATTTACTGAAAGCCGTACTCGCACAAAATCTCCCAAAGATACAGAGTATCTATAAAAAATTGGCTGAAGCAAAAGCCGTCCTTGCCAAAGCGGAGTCAGACCAGTTGTCTTGAATTCAAGAGGGAGTATCCTATTCTTAGATTGACAGTGGGATTATAAAGTGATTATATATTCGGTGTTTATCCACAGATAGTTGTTTTTCACAACTTCTGTGTCAGACGGAGGTTTTTATCCTCAACATTCCTCATATATTTTCGCAATGAAGATCTTCGTCTTCTCTAATCTTGTAAAAAAACGACTCTTTTTCGGATGGACGCTGTCTAGAACTGTAATCCAATAACATTCTTACATATTTATAGGGAGGAATATATGAAGACGGAAAAATTGAAAAGAATGTTTGAACAAACCAACATAGGACCTATGACGATAAGAAATCGTTTTGTCATGTCGCCTATGGGAACCGTATTTTCAAGCGATATTGATGAAGCTCATGAACGGCGTCTTGCATATTACGAGGCAAGGGCAAAAGGGGGCACGGGGATGATCATTGTAGAAGCCTCCGGTGTGGATCCCAATTCGGCTATGCTTCCGGGAATGATTGTCAATACAA
Organism: Thermodesulfobacteriota bacterium; assembly: GCA_034190725.1. Classification (GTDB taxonomy): domain Bacteria; phylum Desulfobacterota; class UBA8473; order UBA8473; family UBA8473; genus JAXHSZ01. The sequence continues at coordinate 3,339 of JAXHSZ010000478.1, read as the reverse complement.
ATGATGATTGTATTCCTTTGCTCGCCAGATACGCTGAAACAATAAAAAAGCACGGTGCAAGAGCGGCAATGCAACTGGTTCATGGCGGTGGGGCAGTGAGTTCGTTTATCAGCGGTAAACAGCCTGTAGCACCTTCTCCCGTTCCTCCAAGACCCGGTGGTGAGATACCACGGGAATTGACAAATCCCGAAATAAAAGAGATTGTTGAAAGATTCGGGGATGCGGCACTCAGAGCCAAGAAAGCAGGCTTTGACGGTGTGGAGCTGCACGGCGCCCATGCGTATCTGTTTGTCCAGTTCTTCACACCTGCATTCAATAAGCGAACCGACGAATATGGAGGATCATTCGAAAACAGAGCACGATTTTACATGGAAGTTTTTCAGGCGATCAGAGACAGGGTTGGCCCGGACTTTCCCGTGTGGTCTCGTATTAATTCACGCCATTTCAATCTCCCGGACGGAATCACTCTGGAAGACTCGACGAGGCTCGTGAAGATGATGGAAGAAGTCGGGGCCAGTGCAGTGAATGTGTCGTGTTATGGTTTCGGAAGAGAAAACTTTGCCAATTGCACCAGTATCCCCGGTGGTCTGGCATATCTGGCGGAGGCAATAAAGAAAGAAACCAAACTCCCTGTAATCGCCATAGGTATGATGACGCCGGAGGCCGGGGAAGCCGTGGTTGAAGAGGGTATGGCTGATCTTATCTCATTTGGTCGTGGTTTGTTGTGTGATCCTGAGATCGCCAATAAAGCAAAAGAGGGCAGGGTTGATGATATTGTCCCATGCATCGCGTGTATGAGATGTTTGCAGGAAATGATCTTCAAGTTGAGCCCACTGATGTGCTCTGTCAATGCTGCACTCGGACGGGAGAAAGAGAGTGAGATCAAGCCTGCGGAGAAAAAAAAGAAGGTCATGGTGGTGGGAGGCGGTCCTGCCGGTGTTCAAGCTGCAAGGGTGGCTGCCTTAAGGGGGCACGATGTGTCTCTGTACGAAAAAGACGAAGAAATAGGCGGTCAGATGAGACAAGCTTCAGTTCCACCAGGGAAGGAAAGATTCAAAGCCTACCTGGATTATCTCAAAGCCCAGGCTGGGAAAAACAACATCAAGACAAAGACTGGGTTGAAAGTGACATCGGATCTGGTTGAAAAGGAAAAACCTGATGCAGTCGTCATCACAACCGGCCGCAAACCTTTGCTCCCTGAGATTAAGGGTCTGGATATGTCTCAAGTGATTACAGCAGATGATGTACTCCTAGGGAAAGCGGAAACAGGAGAAACAGTGTTGATCATCGGTGGCGGACTTGTGGGATGCGAGACGGCCCACTATCTCATAGAAAAGGGAAAGAAGGTAACAGTGACAGAGATCCTGGATGCAATGGCAACCCAGAGGATACCTTTCATCAGAGAAGCCTTTTTAGAAGATCTGGAGAAGAGCGGTGTGGAACTGTTGACGAGTGTCGTCTATAAAGAGGTAACAGACAAAGGCGTCACCCTGACTGACAATAAAGGAGAAGAGAGGTCGATCAAACCGGATACCATCATTCTTGCTGCCGGTGCTGAAGCCGAGGACACGCTCTATGATGAGATAAAAGACAAAGTAAAAGAAGTGTATAAAGCCGGTGATTGTGTGGAACCGAGATTGATAGCTGAGGCTGTACGGGAAGGTTTTGATATAGGCATGAAACTTTAAAAGATTATTTCAAATGAGAATTCTCCCCCTGCGAAGGGGGAGGAATATCCCGTTATTCTTCCCCAAAATCAGGGATCATAAAGACACCTCCCCCTATATAAGACACATTGGAGAAGCCTTTCTCTTTGAGTATGCGCAAAGATTCAGCAGAACGAACCCCTTTCGAGCAGACGCAGATCAAGTCCTTGTCTTTTAGGATCTCCTGTCCTCTTTCCCTTATTCTTTCATAGGGAATATTCAGTGTTTCTCCCTTTTGAAAAGGCTTGTTCTCAAACTCCTGGGCAGTTCGCACGTCGATAATCAGCTTGTCATCCAAAGATATTTGCGGGGAGAGAGCTTCAACCCCTTCCAACAGGGAATTTCGTGCTGCACAGCCGAGAGAAAAGAGAGGGTCCACCGCCGGTGCATACGGGGGTGCGTAAGCAAATTCCATATCCAGAAGATCTTCAAGTCTTCCCTTGTTTTTGAGAAGCGCGGCAAATACGTCCACTCGCTTGACCACTTCACCCTTTCCATACCCTTGCAAACCCAGAAGTCGGCTTGAAGTTTTATCGAAAACAAGTTTTAAGTGTATATTTTCAGCTCCTGGAAAGTAGTCAGCTTTGTCTGTGAATGTTCCCCAGACACAGCCCACATTGAATTCGGCATCCTTCGCTGATGCTTCTGTGAGCCCTGTAGAAGCTACATTCATATCGAAGATTTTAACGGCTGCACTTCCCACTACGGCCCCGAACCGTTCATCTCCTCCACCCAGATTAGATCCGACGATTCGACCCTGTCGGTTGGCAAGGGATCCCAGGGGAAGTTGCAGTGATCTGCCTGATACAAAGTGTCGTACCTCAACGCAATCTCCGGCGGCAGAGATATCGGGATCACTTGTTGTCATTGCATCATCCACAATGATTCCGCCGGCTTTGCCCACCTTTAAACCACATTCAACGGCAAGTCCGCTGTTGGGCTTCACACCGACCGCCATTACAGCGTAATCCACCGAGAACAGCCCGTCTTTTGTCTTGATAGTGACATCCTCCTCAGACTCTGTCATCCCTTCAAGAGGGCAGTCTGTATGAATCTCCACACCTTCCGTCTTCAGGTAGACTTCGACTGCCTTGGCCATTTCCGAGTCAAGTATTGTGGGGAGGATCGTGGGCGCCGCATCAAAGAGAACCACATCCGCTCCCCAGAGGGAGCCAAAGGATTCCGCCAATTCACAACCAATGAATCCACCTCCTATAATGCCCACTTTTTCTATCTCACCCAACTGAAGGGATTTCTTCAGGTCAATGGCGTCCTGCAACACCTTGAAAGTGATGATTCTTTTACTGTTCTTTGGAATTCCAGGGAGTTGGATGGGGCTCGCACCTGTAGCCAGAATAAGCTTGTCATAGGAGAGATCAGAACTTTCGCCTGTCTTTGTGGAAGTGCAAGATATCTTTTTAGCTTCCCTGTCTATCCTTTCAACTTGAGTTTCAGTTATGATTTCAATGTCCTTGGCAGATCGGAAGAATTCCGGATCTCTGATTATACCGTAAGGTGTCTCCCTGAGTTTGTCCACATTTTCAATGTCTCCGGAAACATAATAAGGCATTCCGCATGCCCCGTAAGAAATAAAAGAGTTTCGGTCAATGACCAGAACCTTTGCAGAAGGCAG
>JAXHSZ010000477.1:0-9736 GCA_034190725.1 Thermodesulfobacteriota bacterium | reverse complement strand
CATATAGGGATCGCAATAGCTATTGCCGCTACATTCATCATACCGTATTGGCCTGAACTCTTTGAAATAAATGCAGTGGTACGCATATTTCAACTTTTTATAGGAGCTGCCTTTGCTGTGGGAGTGATACGACTTATCCGAAGAATCACGAGTCCGGTGATGCGAAAGATCAGTACACCGGACGACTATTTTTCAGTTGCTCTCCTGACTGCCTGGTTCGCATCAGGGGTTTTCGCCATGCCCAATGAGTATGAAGTGAGTGAGTGGCCATTGATCATCTTTTTTGCCATGACAACCTTTTTCCTCGTGTACGTACCGTTTTCCAAGATGTCTCATTATCTCTACTATCCTTTCACCAGATATCTATTGGGAAGGACAATGGGGCATCGCGGTGTGTTTCCTCGTAAGAGAGGTGGGGAAAAGCCGGCTGGCTTGGAATAATCTTTTGTTCATTTCTTGTAAAAACGAAAGGAGAATATAATTGAGTGAGAAGACGATTGATATTTCTGATGTGGTTAATTTACCCCTTGACTTGAAGGAGCAGAAGAAGGCAGTGGATCAGCAATCTCCTGCTGTTGTCGAAGGCAAGGTCAAAGTGTATGATCCGAAGAATGAAAACGTGAAAAAGCTGCTTGAAATGTTGAAAAGCAAGTTGAATCGGCAGACAGTAAGCTCACTAGTGGGTTGTGTCCATTGTGGTATGTGTTCTGAATCATGCCATTACGCTCTAGCCAGGCCTTTTGATCCTACAATGACTCCGGCATTCAAAGCGGACCAGATCCGTAGAATTTTTAAAAGGCACGTAGATTGGACCGGTCGAATCTTTCCCTGGTGGGTTCATGCGGGAACTCCGAAGAATGATGAGGACTTGAACCGTCTTAAAAATATTGTTTTTGGGACATGTACAGGTTGTCGTCGATGTACATTAAACTGCCCAATGGGTGTGGATACAGCGACCCTTATTAGACTCACCCGAAGCCTTCTTACTGAACTGGGGATAGTGCCCGAAGGTGTCTTTGTTGTGAGTAAGGACCAATGGGAGACAGGAAACCAGATGGGAGTCTCACAGGAGGAATACCTGGAAACCATTGAATGGCAGGAGGAAGAAGCACAGGACGAATTGGGCGACCCGAATTTCAAGATTCCAATAGATAAGGAAAATTGCGATTTCATGTACACTGTTAATCCTCGTGAGATCAAGTATGACCCTCGCTCCATTAGCTATGCATGTAAAATCTTTTATCATGCAGGAGAGAGTTGGACAATGCCGAGTTGGGGCTGGGACATGACAAATTTCGGGCTCTTTTCCGGCGATGACAAATTGGGTGGTTTCGTGGCAAAGAACCTCTATGAGTCGGCAAAACGGCTCAGGGCCAAGCGAATAGTCATCTCAGAGTGCGGTCATGGATTTCGTGCAACTCGATGGGAAGGATACAACTGGGCAAAGTACTCTCAAGACATCCCCAGTGAGTCGGTTCTTGTCACCTTGGTGAGATATCTGTCTCAGGGGAAGATAAAAGTGGATCCATCGCGAAATCCTCTGCCTGTAACATATCATGATTCCTGTAACCTGGCTCGATCCGGTGAAATTACTGAAGAACCTCGTTGGATTCTGGAAAAGGTATGCAGTGATTTCCGGGAGATGTATCCAAATCGGGCGGACAACTTCTGCTGTACCGGTGGAGGAGGGGCCCTGTCCATGGTCGAATACAAGCCTCTCAGGATGGAAGTGGCCAAGATCAAGGCAGAGCAGCTCAAGGCAACCGGTGCCAAGCTTGTCTGCACAAGTTGTCACAACTGTGCCGACGGTCTCAGCGATCTCATTAAACACTATAAGCTTGACATGAAAGTGGTACAGGTTTTAGACTTGGTTGCAGAAGCCCTCGTGACTGAAAAATAACATGAGAAAACAAACACTTTAGAGAGGTATATCATATGGAAAGCATTGGACTGTGTTCCCATTATTCCCGTCAGGGTGACTGGGCGTTTGACTTCGCTTTTAGATTGGCCAGTGAGAAGGATATTCAACTGAACATCTTCCATTGGCTGGAGTCTCCTTTTCGGTTTCGACGAGAGATCGTATATGCAGATAATAAAAAGCAGGAAGTAGTTCGAGTAACGGATGAACTGAAGGCAAAGAAAGAGCTGGAACTCAGAGAGTATTATGAAGCAAAACTGGGAGATTTTGTCAAAGTGGGTTTTCGACTCTGTGAGGGAAATGAAGGTGCCGAGTTGGCCCGCTGTCTTCGCAGGAGGGAGTATGATGTCTTAGTACTGGGGTACGTGGATCAGGGGGCGGATTTCGGCGGTCAGGTGATCGAGCGATTCGCTTCTCATTTTAAAGTACCGGTGGTTATGGTGGGTCCGGACAAGCCAAACTCATACCACCTGAACAAGCGAGGGGTGGATATTGTGGGTCAACTTGGACTGAAAGAGAATGAGTGGAGTCTGATAGAAGAATAAAAGTATTTTCATACACTTTAGAGGATATTTGCGTTTCATGGACAAAGCCATATCTCAACTGCTCTGTGATATCAATGACGATGACTGTCACATCCGCTTTGCCGCCGCCCGGACTTTAGGGGACATAGGGGCCGAAACACCTGATGCGCTTGATGCCTTATTTAATGCATTGAACGATAATACATGGTTTGTCCGTCTGGCTGCTTTACAAACTCTGAGGGATCTTCAGTTAGAACCTACAATAGTGTTACAGAAGATCATACCTATACTCAAGGATGATCATGAAGACGTCAGGGAATATGCAGCTCTTACCCTCGGTGACTTGGGAACAAAAGGGAAACCCGCTATACTACCACTTGTAGAGGCTCTATCTGACTCTGTATGGTATGTGCGGGCGACTGTAGCATGGGTGCTGGGGGAGATCGGCTCTGATGCAGGAAAGTGTTGTCATCGACTCATCGATTGTTTGCAAGATGATGAACCGGAGGTGCGCATCAATTCTGCAAGAACTTTGGGAATGATAAACTGGACGGAAAATAAGGATATGATTCGTGTGTTGGAGAAAGCAGCCGACGATAATGATCAGCTTCCTGAGGTGAAAGAAGAGATATTTTTGGCATTGAAAAAGATCAGTGAATCAAAGGATGTATAATAACTCTTTAAAGGAAGTGATCTGAGTCTTTTAATCCTAATCAGACTCTTCCAGAGTCTGTAAAAAAAGGAGGATAAAATGGCCAAGAAAGTTTTAGTCATCGATGATGAAGAAGATGTAAGAACGTATCTGAATTCTCTGTTAAAGAACAACGGTTATGAGACGGATTTGGCAGAGGATGGGGAAATAGCTTTTTCCAGAGTCACCGAATTTCAGCCTGACCTGATCATCCTCGATATTATTATGCCGAATCAGAGTGGTGTTGGATTCTACCGTAAACTGAAAAAGAGTGACACCTACAAGTCCATTCCGGTGATCGTGCTCTCAGGTGTTACTGCGTACAAGGATTTTTTTGCCCGTGATCGCGGGGGGTTGCCCAAGCCTGAAGAATTTGTTGAAAAACCATTCTCTACGGAAAATCTTTTGAACAAGATCCAGACTTTTATACAGTAGCTGTCCCCTCAACTCCATCAGGGAGGGAAGATGGATAAAAAGATCAATGGATGGGAGCCCACAAGGCACGACTACCGCCAGCTTTTTCAAAAGGTTCCGTGCTACATCTCTGTTCAGAGCCCTGAACTAAGAATCATTCAGACCAATGAGTTATTTCGCCAAGACTTCGGTGATCGCGAAGGGGAACTCTGCTACAATGTCTATAAAAGGAAAAGGGATCAATGCCCTGAGTGCCCTGTAGTGAAGACCTTTCTCGACGGCCAGGTCCACTCAAGCGAAGAGCAGGTGATCACAGCAGATGGTATGGAGGCGTTTGTCATCGTTTACACGAGTCCTCTCAAAAATGAAAAGGGTGAGATTGTCGCGGTAATGGAGATGGCCACGAATATCACCCCGGTGAAGCGTCTGCAAACAGAATTAACCATGATGGGACATACGGTGGCTACGATGGCCCACGGCATTAAGAACATACTCACGGGACTCGATGGAGGAATCTATGTTGTCAATTCCGGGTTGAGCAATAAGGACGATGATGAAATGTCAAAGGGGTGGGACATAGTTCAACGCAATGTGGGAAGGATTGCAGGCCTTGTTAAGGACATCTTGTATTGCGCCAAGAAGCGGGAGCACGAAATCTCTCTCATCGATCCCAACCAAGTGGTGAAAGAAATCTTTGACCTCTTCCATGAAAAAGCCCTACTAGAGAATATCGAACTGACCATGGATATTGATCCTTCCCTCGGTCCAATGAATCTCAATGCGGACGATCTTCACACCATCCTCAGCAATCTGGTACACAATGCTCTGGAGGCCTGTAAATTCGATTTAAGCAGGCGAGAGCATAAAGTGACCATCAAGACCGACAAAAAGGGACCAATCGCGATTATTGAAGTCTCCGACAATGGCCCCGGTCTGCCTGAAGAATGGAAGAATTATCTTTTCACAGAAATATTATCCACAAAGGAGCGTTACGGTACAGGTCTCGGTCTTTTGGTGACAAAAAAAATTGTCGATGAACTCGGCGGACAGATAACATTTTCGTCGAGCCCGAATGAAGGCTCCACATTCAGGGTTTCCTTCCCCATAAAGTCGCCTGCTCCTGCCTCTTCCATGTCAAACGGGTACCATTGATCCGGTGTTTCTCTTCGGGAATCGCCTGTTTCGCAATCCATCTCTTCCGCCCTCTGGGACTTCCTGATTATGAGCAAACAGACAATAGCTGCAGCTCCCTCTTCATGATCTTCACGGTGAGAGACGGAGCCTGAGAGAAGGTTCTCCTCAGGGAGTACTCCATCCCTGTCGATGGTGTACACCTGAGGTTACTCTCGGCTGTGATAGGTCTTCTGTTCCCACTCCAGCATTGTCTTTTTCTCTTCAGGGGTAAGGCCCTCTGTCCATTTGTGATATTTCTCCCAACTGTCTCCTTGATGCAGCGTTTCTTCTATGAACTTCTCAACCTTCTTCCCTCCACCCGACTTTTCACCAAGCTCCACGGCCAGTGGAAGGAAATGTGTATAAAAGTTCCTCGACAGTTCGTAAAATCCATGCCACTGCACATAATCGGGTCCCATCATAGAAGCACCGTGCCGTGCTCTCCTGCCCTCATGGTGCCATATTTCGAAGAAGAGGTAATCCATCTCCTCATTCATTGGGACATCGTCAACCAATTTCTCTTTTTTCAGGAACTCATAGATCGCCACCAGAGGTTTCGCGTACTTCTCATTATAGAGGCCCACAGCCTGATCATACTGGACATAGAAATTGTTGACCCAGATGTCCGAGTGGCAGGTAAGACATGCCTCCTTCATATCATCTCTTCGTCCTTTCGGCCCTTTGAGAATGATCGAACCGTCAGGGCCCGTTATACCCTTCGGTTGGATTGATATCTTTGGTCGAAGGGTCCATGAGATCCTGGAACCCACATCGTGGGTCATTTCCAGACCGGCGTAATTGCTCTTCTGTGCCACGGGTCCCATGTGGCAGCTGGAACAGGTGGGAGCCTGGGAGTAATCTCTCCCAAGAACCCACTCTCCTCCCGGCAAATCCAGATCCATATGATCTTCATTTTTTCGAAAGGCGATCCCATGCTTGGACTCGTTATAGACCTCGATCTGTGGGTGATCCGGTCCCATGTGGCATTTTCCGCAGTTCTCAGGTCTGCGTCCCACTTCTGCGGAGAACTCATGACGGGAGTGACACGCTGAACAAGACCCCCATGACCCGTCGAGATTCACGCGACCCATGCCGGTGTTGGGCCATGTATCCGCCGAGAAAACAGGGGGGGTGTTCCCTTGAGCAACTTTTTCCAATCTTACCCGGCTGCCGTGACATTGTTGACAGCCGTTGTTTGCCGCAGCAGGCCCCTCTGCAAACCTTCCAAGGAAATTGTCTATGCTGCCTATGAATTGGGATGCGGAGCTGTGTCTTGAATGAGTGAAATCCAGGGCTTCTTTTTCATGGCAGCGGGTGCAGGTTCGTGGAGAAACATTGACCATGATCTCTGCTCCTTCGTGTTGCCAAAGATCCGGACGTTCCAGCGGTTTTCCTCTTTCCATTACGAGTTGTATGGTCTTTAACCCACTCCCCTTGTCCCAGGTGGTTTTTACCACATACCGTGGATTTTTTGTGTCTTCACCTGTTCCTGCTTCAGGAACACCGTGACAGTCATAGCATCCTACTCCCTGTTCAGCATGAACACTGGCTTCCCAGTGTTTTACAATCCCCGGGTCACGGCCACTTCCCCCTTTTCCGTCATCGTATCCGTGACACCGAATACATCCAGCGGAATCCGGTTTTATTACGATCTTCTGTTCTTCAAGCACGTGCTCCTTTTCCGTATACACCACATAACCGAGGACCACAACAATGACAATGGACAGTACTGCAATGAGTATTTGTTTGAGCTTGAGACTCATTTGACCTCTCCTTCCTTCTAATAATCGGCCTCGGCCACAGCCCAGGCAAGATATATAAATATTGCACAAACACCTATGACCAGTCCGATCTCCAATCGGCCTTTGAACACTCTGTCTATTCTCTGAAAGAGATAATGATCCAAAAGAGGCCAGAAAAAGAATAAAATCCCGACCAATCCCATGATAATAATCCCGGCAGCACCGGGGACTAATTTAAGAAGATGAAAGAAAGGATAGAAATACCACTCAGGTTTGATGTGCTCAGGAGTCACCAAGGGATCAGCAGGCTCTCCCATAGCAGCCGGTACGGCCAGAGCCAAAAGGCAGATGACCAGGACCAGATAGAGAAACATGACGACCTCACTCAAAGCATGATCCGGAAAGAAATGATATACACCTTGTCGCTTGGTCTGTTTCTCTTCTTCCAGTCTGTCTTGATCGTTTCCAGGGATGTACATCCCCATAAGCCTGACAAAAGAGAGGTGAACAAGTGCAAATACGAAGAGGCCCGCAGGAAGGATCTGCACATGGAGTGCATAAAGACGGCTCAGAGTGGCAGTGTTTATCTCGTCTGCCGCCAAAAAGAGATGTCTGAGGGTATTTCCTATAAAAGGAACAGCAGAAAAGATATTCGAAGTCACTGTGATCGCCCAGTAGCTTAATTGTTCATATACTAGAGAGTAACCAGTAAAGCCTAATCCAAGGGTGAGTCCCAGGAGAAAGACCCCGGCCATCCATGCACCCCAGCGGTATTCCCTGAAAGCCCCTGTAACGAATACCCGCAACATATGCAAAAACAGGAAGATGACCATGAATGTGGCGCCCCATTGATGAACGGAACGGATAAAGTTTCCGTAACGAGCATATTCAGTGATGAATACTACAGATTGATATGCTGTTTCCGGCTCGGCCCGGTAATACATGGCCAAAAGCAATCCTGTTGCTCCCTGAAGCACGAACAACAACCCCACAACACCGCCCCACCACCACCACCACCTTTTTCCCGAATGGGGGAGAGCTTCATCGGCTGTTTCGTACAACCTTTCAATGTCGATGGGAAAGGCTCGGAGCCATTCGCTTCGGTCTCTCTTTTTCATGATTCGCTCCTATGCAAATTGAATGAACACTTTTCCCTGCTTGACCGTCACAGGATACCGCTTCAATGGTTCCTGAGGAGGGCCGGATACGGGGTTGCCTTCGTAATCGAATACACCATTATGGCAGGGGCATTCAAAGATATTTTTCTCGGGACGATAGAAAACCGTACACCCCAGATGAGAGCATATTGTTCCAACAGCCATGAGTTCCCTGCTGGATGTGAACATCAGGAGCACTTTTCTCCCAATAGGATCTTTAAGTTCCAAAGGTCCTCGACCGGGAACCTCGGACTTGAGACATACGAAAAGCGCTTTCGGCTTCTTTTTTTCTACAGGAGAGAGAAATCCTCCTCCCACAAAACCAGCGAAAATGCCCAATACTGCAACTGCTGCTCCCGATATCCACCCCAGAAATTTTCGTCGTTCCTTATTCACAGGTTTACTGTCCATAGATTTCCTCCTTACACCGGCTTCTCACCTCGTCCTCAAAGTGAAGAGAGATGGATAAAATCGGAACGTATCAAGGGATGCATTTGATCTGCCACATCACGAAAAGCGTTTTGTCGCAGATTTGCCTTTTCTCTTATTGCTATTGTATAAGGTTTTGTTCGTAAAGCGGACTGGATAGATAATCGTGAGTTGAACGACTCTTACTGAATCGATACTATATGGACAAAAAGAAGATTTCTTTGACTTAAATCAAAAATCCTACATTATTGACTTTTCAAATATTGCATTTCATAAGGTGAGAGAGAGGAATCCGGGTAAGTCGAATTTGATATTAGGTTATTGGTAAATGGTTATTAGTTAACGGTAGTTCCCCCCATTAACTAATAGCTCATAGCCATTAACTATTATCCATTAACTCAGATACATTGCCTCGGATTCCGCTCGATAATCCAGTGAAGATTGACATACGAAAATCTCTGTCTCGTTTTCGTTCGACACTATTTATACCCCCCAACCAATCGCCAATGAAGAAAATATTCTTCTCTGCCAAGGATTTGGAAGAGTTCCTCCACTTTATTCAGTCTCGTTTGCAGGGGTTGTCCAGGAAACAATGATGCGGATTGGGCGGGAATGGAAAAGAATGCCTCGGCATCCTTTCTGTTCATTTTGAATCTCACATCTTCATTGACAACATTTCTGAAGAGTCTTTTGAACTCTTTATACAGTTCTTCAAAGGGAAACAGCTTCCGATGCTTTACGGCAAGGTCGGGATGGGATTCGGAAGCAGATGCAATGATGTTCTCTCCTTCTTCTCCTTCAAGTGTTTCCATAAATGAAGCGGCTATGGATGCACCGGAAGCCATGATTTTCGATGCTTCCGTTAAGCTTTTTCTTGCATTAGGCATCAGAAAGATACATGCGGTATAATACACCCCCCCAAACGGCTCGGAGAATATATGAGAGAGAAGTTCCGCATCACCCAGGCGGAAAACGGCCTCAGGGCATCTTGCTTCAGCTTTCTCAATCATTCCTCGTGAGATATCGACCCCAAAAATGCTGACGTTATTTTCAACGGAATCAAGAATCACTCTGGTAGATATCCCCGTACCACAGCCAACGTCAAGAATCGATCTTTCCTGCAAAGGCGGTACGAGAATCAAAAGCCGCTTTGTCAACCACCCAAACAGACCACATTGAGCTTCCAGCCGGTCCGTATCTTCACCAGAAACGTTGAAGTTCGAAGTTACAGCACGCTTAAATTTATGGTTGAAGTCATCTCTTTGACTCATATTAAGCAATGTACCGTTGAAAGAACATTCCAATCCCTACATCATGGGTGAAATGCCGGTTTATCCGTACGATACGGTGAAAGAAAAGGATATTTTAAAAGGATCCTATTGTCAAGCACATAAAACTATGATCTTGAGAATCGAAATATGAAGCTGTAGTTGGAAGGTAATTCATGTATTTTTTTTCTTTTCCTTGATTTTCGGTAGTATATTTGATAGTATCGCAACTTCTCAGAAAAGCAGGATATTTTTTGTCTTTCACAACATTCTGGCGATATCACCTAATCATTGTTATGTTCTTGCCATCAGCCTTTCTTCAGTGTACAATCAGGAAACTCTGAATAGAAAGGAGATTGGCATGATAGACCTTACTAATCATTTCTGTCCTAACCCAAAGTGTGAACACTATGGAATCAG
>JAXHSZ010000476.1:0-7740 GCA_034190725.1 Thermodesulfobacteriota bacterium | reverse complement strand
CTGATTCCATAGTGTTCACACTTTGGGTTAGGACAGAAATGATTAGTAAGGTCTATCATGCCAATCTCCTTTCTATTCAGAGTTTCCTGATTGTACACTGAAGAAAGGCTGATGGCAAGAAATAATCAATGATTAGGTGACATCACCTAAACCTGAAGCTTGAGTCAATAAAACATTAATATCCTTTTCAATTGCCGATCAGTTCAACAAAATCCAGGTAAGTAACCCATTTTACAACAGTACTGTTTATACTTGTATTGTCGCGCAAGTTCGGATTGACTACGTAAAAGAATTCCGGTGAATACGCATCAATGAAACTTCGGGCAGATCTTGATAGTTTTGGCAGTTTCATGTTTCCTGCTTTTGCTTCAAATCCTTCCAACATATTTCCATGCTGTCTTATAAAATCCACTTCAGCTCCGCCTTTACTTCGCCAATAATACAAGATATCATTGTACCCGGAATTCTTCATCAATTCCGAAAAAACCCAGTTTTCCAGCAAAGCCCCTTTGTCGGCACGCAACTCAAAATCATTGAATTGATGAACCATGCGGTTCCTGATGCCGTTGTCAATAAAGAATATCTTGGGGGCACTTGTGATCTCAGCGCGCTTTCCCCCCACAAATGGAGGAAGAAGTTTTATGATATGGCTTTCTTGCAGAATATTGGCATAACTTTCAGTTGTTTTAATATCGAGCCCGCAAAGAGACGACCAGTCTGAAAAGTTTACCAGCTTCCCTATTTGTGAGGCCATTAAAGAGAGAAGCTTTCTGAATTTTGCAGGATATCTTACATGAAAGGTATCTGATGCGTCACGAATTACAAAGGATTCCACGAGGCTGTTTAAAATCAGATCAGGCGTCTCTGAAAAACAGACCTCAGGGTATGATCCGTAGACCATTATACGGTTCAGCTTTTCCAGGGTTTTTTTCTCAAAGATTGCGGGTGTGTGGTCATTTTTCTCCCCAGACCATTCTTTAAGCGAAAAAGGGAAAAGCTGCAATCGTTCCGCCCTTCCAGCCAAGGATTCTCTGATCTTGTCATGGAGGTGGAATGAGGAACTGCCCGTTGCAAAAATAAGGATGTCCTCACGCAAGTCGATGAGTCCTTTGAGAAACAGCCCCGCATTTTCCATGTATTGTACTTCTTCAAAGAATAATGCTTTCGGTTTTGCAATGACATCTTTCAGGTCTGACCAAAACAAGGCCTGTGATGTGCACCATTCCCTGAAACACAATTCATTTCCGTTTATGTATACAATTTCAGGCCCCAGTTTGGATAATGTATGCCAAATCAAGGTAGATTTTCCTGACTGTCTGGGACCAATGACCAAGTTCACTTTCCCATATTGAGGCCACGTTTCCCTGAAGTCTGCGAAACGTTTAATGTAAGGAAAACCGAAAGCCTGAGGCATATATTTGGTTACGGAATCCTCCCATAGGGCCGGATTTTCAATCCATGGATTGTACATCAATAAGGTTGCAAGGATATTTTGGTCCATTGTTTTCCTAAATGAGTAGGGTTAATTTGTTTTGTTAGTACAATTATATCCAGGCTTAAATGGAATGTCAATGAAAATTGAGAGATTGGAAACAAGGAGAGAAAGTATCTTTCACTACGCTATCGTTCGGAATCCATGATGACGTACTACAATGTATCACTTATGCGGATTCCCCCCTCTGGTCTTGTGAAATTTAATATCAGAAAATCTATAGAAAAACAAACCAACAATACTCTTGACAAAATATTATTTACTTTATATTATATAAATAATAATATCATGAAAAGAGGATCATCAATGCCTACCTACACCAAAAAAGCTCAGGTTCTTTTTACTGAAAGACAGTTTAAGGACTTGCAGGGAATCGCCAAGAAGCAAAAAAAGAAGGTCAGCACCCTCATTCGAGAAGCTGTAGAAGATACATACCTTAAAAAAGTACATGCACAAAAAGTCCGAAAAGCTGCTGACAGGCTCCTCAACCTCGCTGAAGGACAATCTGTTGAAGTCCCTTTTGACCACGAAGACTGGGAAACGGAATATTCAAAGAGAAAAGGCTCGATCTCTGATGACTGATCAAACATACTTTCTGGACTCAAACGTCCTCATGTACTGCTTCGGCAGTGACCACCCCATGAAAGGGCCGTGCAAAAAAGTCATCGATTTAATCGGGAGGGGGAAGATCGTTGTTGTAACCGATACGGAAGTCCTTCAGGAGATACTACACAGATTCTTTTCCATAAAGAAACAAGGCCTTGCATTGGAATTGTACCAGGCCACAGTTGCCATCTGTCGAACCGTTTTGCCTGTAACCCTTGCGGATACCGACATGGCAAAGGATATATTACTGAAAAATGCGAATATCAACGTGAGGGATGCCATTCATGCTGCCTTAATGTTCAATAACGGACTTGAAAATATCCTTTCTGCTGACAGGCATTTTGATGATATAGAAGGGATTGACAGGGTTGACCCTCTGGAATTTCCTTTCCCTGGTTGAGAATTCACCCGGTCCCATTCCTGATCACTTCACCGGTCGTTTCAAAAGAAAAGCGAGCAGAGCGCTTACTGCCCAGAAAAACGATGCTGTGATGAATGCAATATTGTAATTTGCAAATGTGTCAAAAATAAAACCTGCAAACAGAGGTGCAGTGGTTCCCCCTATCATTCCGGTAAATAATTGGAGTCCCACGAGAGTGGAGAGGGGCTTGAGTCCAAAGAAACGGGCAAAAAGACCCGGCATCATAGGGGTTTGTCCTCCGTAAAAGAAGCCGTAAAAAGGAACGAACGCAAAAAGCATCCATGAACTTTTCACCCCCAACAACCAGAGGAGTGCCAGTGCATTTGCCGAACCACAGAGTATAAAACCCTTCCGATAGCCTATCTTCTCTCCTATATATCCTCCAAAAATCCTGCCCGGTATACTGAAAACGCCCACCATGAACCACGCCGTGGCTGCATGAACTTCCATTATCCCTATATCCGTGGCAAAATTCACAAGATGAACAGCGATGATCATTACGGCAAAGAGATGAGTGACATGCATAGCGCATATCTGCCAGAAACTCGGACTCATCACTGCTTCCCTGGCCTCCCACCCCTCTAACATTTCATCGGCAGACCGGGGATCATCTTGCTCGACACCATAGGGTTTGAGACCCTTTTCCTCAGGATTGCCTGCAATGATCCAGGAAGCAAAAACAAGTATGAGCCACATTCCTATACCCAGGAGAAGATATGCGGTTCTCCAGCCAAAGTTTACGATGATGAGGCTGCTTAAGGGGGAGAGAGCATACCCCACACCTATTCCGCTGACCACTGTTCCCAGGGCCAATCCCCGCCTCTTTTCAAACCAGCGCTGAACCGTGGCCGTGGGCAAAGACCAGACAATACCTGAACCCATTGAAGCAATGGCATAAAATACATAGAACTGCACAGGACTTTGAACACAGCTCAAGAGGGAAATGCCCAGACCCAAAAGGGATGCCCCACAGATCAGTGGCAGTTTCGGGCCATACTTGTCTGTAAACCAGCCTATCACCAGACTTGAGATGGGAAAGAAGACCCAATGGAGGGAATGGATGGTAGAGGTCAGCCCTCTACTCCAACCGAATTCCATTTGCAGGTGTTTAAAGAACACGCCGAATGTATAGAAGATGCCGTAGCTGAAACAGCAAAAAAAACAGGCCAATACAATGGCCCAGCTATAATGGATATTCTTGTTTTTCAATTGCAATCCTTTAGAAGCTGTGAAATGTGGTGTTGTTCCCTTTAGGTTTTAACTTTCAGCCTTGAGCTTCACCTTTGACCTTATACCTTTCACCTTTTGCCTTTTACCTTTTTACCTCATACCCCGTTAACAGTAAGCAGTTCCGTGAGCTTCTCTGCAATGTTCGCCTCTCTCATGAGACTTTCCCCTATAAGAAATGCATCCGCTCCACTCTTCTTCAACTTTACAATATCCTCACGGGAGTTTATCCCGCTCTCACTTACAACGATTCTGCCTTCGGGAACCTCTCTGAGCAGCTCAATCGTGGTTTTTATATCGGTCTTGAAGGTCCTCAGGTCTCGATTGTTTATGCCGATTATCTCAGCATCGGCATGGAGCACTCTTTTGAGTTCCTTGAGGTCGTGAACTTCCACGATAGCCTCCATTCCCATATCTCTGCCCAACCGGAGAAATCTCGTCAATTCATCGTTTTCCAGGATTGCAGCAATCAACAGAAAGGCGTCGGCACCGCACGTTCGGGCCTGGTATATCTGATACTCATCAAAGATGAAATCCTTGCACAGGAGAGGAATACTGGTTACATTTCGTATGGCTTTTAAATACTCAAGGCTGCCGCAGAAAAAGTTCTCTTCGGTAAGAATGGAAATGGCCGATGCTCCATATACCTCATATATTTTTGCGATCGCAACGGGATCGAACTCTTCCCTGATGATGCCTTTGGATGGTGATGCCTTCTTCACCTCCGCTATGATTCGTATGGGTTTTGAAGATGTTGTAAGGGCGGACTTCATGTCCCTGAGGGGCGGCGAGGTATCTATTCCACCCTGAATCTCTTTCAAAGGCACTCTCTTCTTTGCTTTTGCAAGATCTTTCTTTTTCTGTGTGATAATCTTGTCTAAAATCATCGGACATCGCTACCTGCTGGATTGAACTCCATCAACATGAACACGAATGGTGCCAATTTATCCCTCTCTTCCCATCCATGCTTTTTGTAGAAACCGCGTTTATAGGACTCCCTGTGGCGACCATTGAGCAACATGAGTCTGGAACAGCCGCGTTCCTTTGCCTCCTGCTCGACCACAGCCAATAGTGAGCCCCCGATCCCTTTCCCCCTCCCGGACTCTTTTATGAAAAGCTCTGTCATATACCCTTCGGGACCAGGGAGAAACATACACGGAATCCAGTGTACTGATGTATATCCCAATACATCTTTGTCTTTATTCTCGGCCACATACACACTGTGGTCTTCACCTGAAATACAAAACCGGAGATGACTTTCCACCCTGGCAGGCATGGCAGAGTGAAATCCTTGATCCATATGTGCAAACCACCCGAGTTCAATGAGAATATTAGCGATTGCATGGGCGTCCGCGATCTCGGCCCTGCGTATGTTCATCTCCATTTTGAGAACTCCTCATTCTCTGTTGAAAATCTATGGGAATGCTATTGCGCATTACTCACTTCCACAAGCTCATCGAGTTTCTTTTGAGATGCTCCGCTGTCTATGGATTCCGAAGCGACCCGAATACCTTCTGCAATATCCTTTGCCTTTCCAGCGGCCACGATTGCAGCTGCGGCATTCAAAAGCACAATATCCCTTTTCGGTCCCTTCTTCCCATTGAGAACATCACAGGTGATTCGGGCATTTTCCTCGGGACTTCCCCCTTTGAGGTCCTCCGGGCTGCATCGTTTCATATTGAATTCCTCAGGCTCTATCCAATACGTGTTCACCTTTCCGTCCTTTAGCTCCGACATCTTTGTCCTGGAAGCCAAACTTATTTCATCAAGCCCATCGTCACCGTGGACCACAAAAGCGTGCTTTGTGCCCAGATTCTTCAGAACTGAGGCAACCTTTTCCGTGAGGTCTCCTGCGTATAAACCGATCACCTGGGCGTCAGCCCCTGCCGGGTTTGTCAAAGGCCCCAACATGTTGAATACGGTTCTTATGCCGATCTCTTTTCTGGGCCCGATGGCATATTTCATGGCGCCGTGCAGGAGAGGGGCGAAGAGAAAACCGATGCCCACTTTTTCCAGGCATTTTTCCACAGTGGACGGGTTTGCTTCAATGTTTACCCCCAGGGCCTTTAAAACATCCGCGCTTCCACAATTGCTCGAAACAGACCTGTTACCGTGTTTTGCAACGGTTATGCCTGTGCCTGCCACAACAAAAGCTGCAGTGGTGGAAATATTGAAAGTATTGGCGCCATCTCCTCCGGTACCGCATGTATCCACAATTCGAGGAGAGCTTGTCTTTATCTTCACGGCCTTCTCCCGCATCACTCTGGCTCCACCTGTGATCTCATCAACGGTCTCACCCTTCATTCTCAAAGCCGTGATAAATGATCCTATCTGGGCCGGAGTTGCCTCGCCACTCATTATCTGATTCATCACCCCCGTCATTTCCGATTCGGACAGGTCATGTCCCTCGATTACCTTACCTATAACCTCCGGAATCATGGTCTCTTTTTCCTCCTTACTTTCCTGTCATTTCACGATAGCACCCTTGACATTCCATTCAATGAACAATAACAAATATCAGTCATCAGAAATCCCTCGTAATCACTAAAAAATTCTTCAGAAGACTCTTCCCCGCTTCCGTAAGGATGGACTCCGGGTGGAATTGAATCCCCTCGATAGGATACTCATTGTGCCTGACACCCATGATCTCCCCGTCCTCCGTCTCGGAACTGACCTCCAAACACCCTGGCAGGGTGTCTCTGTCTATGACCAGTGAGTGATATCTCGTGGCATTAAAAGGATTTGGCAGGCCTCTGCAAATCCCTCTGTTGTCATGATGTATTTGAGATGTCTTGCCATGCATGATCCTCTTTGCTGGAACAATCCTTCCACCGAATGCCTCTCCAATGGACTGATGCCCCAGACACACTCCAAGTATCGGTATCTTTCCGGCAAATCGTCTTATTGCTTCCACTGAGATTCCAGCTTGTCCCGGCGTACCGGGACCCGGTGAGATAACCAATCCTTGAGGGTTCAATCCCTCCATCTCTTCTATACGTATTTTATTATTACGGAATACCTTGACTCGTTCACCGAGTTCCCCAAAATACTGGTATAAATTATACGTAAAAGAGTCGTAATTATCTATCATCAAAAGCATATGATCATTCCAAACCTTTCCCAGCCATCTCAAGGGCCTTCATCATGGCTTTGGATTTGTTTACCGTTTCATGCCATTCGTTTTCCGGTTCCGAATCTGCAACAATTCCGGCGCCCACCTGTATGTATATGGTCTTATCTTTTATGACGATAGTTCTTATGGTGATACAGAAATCCATGTTTTCCGAAAAACTGAAATATCCTACCGCTCCGGCATATGGACCTCTCTTTGTGGGTTCCAGATCCTCAATGATCTCCATGGCTCTCACTTTAGGAGCTCCTGAGACAGTGCCTGCAGGAAAGGACGCCTTCAGGACATCATAGACATTCTTATGGTCATCAAGGACCCCTTGAACATTGGAAACGATGTGCATCACATGAGAGTATCTTTCTATGACCATGAGTTCGTTCACATTGACCGTGCCTATCTTTGCCACTCTGCCCACGTCGTTTCGCCCCAGGTCAACCAGCATGATATGCTCTGCAATCTCTTTCGGGTCGCTGAGGAGATCCTCCTCCAATTCTCTGTCCTCTTCGGGATTTCCACCCCTGGGCCGAGTGCCTGCAATGGGTCTGAGTGCGATATTGTCGTCTTCAACCCTGACCATTACTTCCGGAGATGATCCTACAATGAAAAGGTCATGGAATTTCAAAAAGAACATGTACGGTGAAGGATTTATTATTCGTAAACTTCGATAGATGTCAAAAGGGTCTAATGCAGCCTCCGTCCGGAATCGCTGGGAGAGAACCGCCTGGATAATATCCCCTGCTATGATATGCTCTTTCGCCTTGATCACGGCATTTTCAAACTCACTTTTTGAGAAATTTGATGTAACATCAATCCGGGATTCTGCAGAAGTCTCCGACAAAGCCTTCTTTGCGGGTTCTTTCAATC
>JAXHSZ010000475.1:0-9214 GCA_034190725.1 Thermodesulfobacteriota bacterium | reverse complement strand
CTTCCGGGCATTGACGGATTGAGTGCTACCCAGGTCATCAAACAAGATCCAGTATTAAAGGAGATACCTGTGATAGCCGTCACAGCGCATGCCATGCAAGGTGACAACCATAAAGCCATAGAGGCCGGTTGTCATGGGTATATCAGTAAGCCCATAGATACGAGAAGTTTTTCAGAAAAGATTGGCCAGTTTTTGCAGGAAAAATCCACTAATCAGAAGGTGATCGAAGGGAAAGAGACAAATCACAAGAGTAAAATCTTGATTGTTGATGATAAACCACTAAATGTTAAGTTATTGGCAGCTATCATCCCTGTGGAAGAATATCAGATCATAAAAGCCTATGATGGTATGGAAGCTTTGGAAAAGTCGCTTTCTGAGTCTCCTGACTTGATTCTATTGGACATCTTAATGCCGGGAATGGACGGATATGAGGTGACAAAAAAGCTGAAAGAAGATTCCCATACTCGATATATTCCTATTGTGTTGATAACATCCCTCGATGAGGAAGAAGATAAGGTAAAAGGTTTGGAGGCAGGTGCTGACGAGTTTCTCAATAAACCTGTGAATCCCCATGAACTTTTGGCAAGGGTAAGGTCATTGATTCTTCTAAAACAATACAGGGAGGAACTCTCGAAACGGGTTCAGACACAACAGACTTTTGCCCTTTCCACAAACCATCACGAAACCACTCAAGCTGACAAAGATCTCCCTGTGATTCTGGTTGTTGAAGATAACAAGAGCGATGCCATGTTAATCAAACACTCTCTCCATGGACAGCCTTACAGGATTAAACTCGTCCGGGATGGAGATGAGGCCATCTCTTACATTCGAAAAGAAAGAGTGGACCTTTTGTTATTGGACATACTGCTGCCTCATACAGATGGGTTTGAAGTCTGTCGTTGTGTAAAGGATGGAGAAAATACCAAAACTATACAGATTGTTTTGATAACATGTCTTTCAGACCTGGAAATCAAAATCAAAGGGATAAACCTGGGAGCAGATGACTTTCTTGTAAAACCGATCAATCAAGAAGAAATCAAAGCACGGGTCAAGGCCTTGCTGAAAAAGAAGGCATATCTGGACCAGCTGAACACCAATTACGAAATTGCTCTCAATTCAGCCATGATAGATAAGCTTACAAATGTTTATAATCAGTCTTATTTCAAACATTTTTTAGAGTTTGAGATGAAAAGATCCCAACGGGATATGCGGCCTATAGCTCTGGCATTAATCGATATTGATGATTTCAAACAATATAATGACATACTAGGCCATCTGGCGGGGGACCAGATATTAAAAATGTTCACCCGGTTATTAATTAAAAATGTTCGGGAGGTGGATCTTCTGGCTCGTTACGGAGGGGATGAGTTTGCTGTTATCATGTCATCTGCGGATGAGGAGAAGGCAAGAAATATTGCTGAAAGGATCAGATCTGAAGTATGGAAGCATGACTTTCCCCCATGCATGTCTTTGCCGGATAAGAAACTGTCCACTAGTATGGGGATAGCCTTTTGTCCAAAAGATGCCAAAACCGTTAACGAACTGATCGAAAAGTCCGACAAAGCTCTCTATAAGGCGAAAAAAGAGGGAAAAAATCGGGTTTGCATTTATAGTGAGCACCTGAGAGGCACATCATAGGAATAGTCACAACTGATAGAGACGAGTTCAGACAAGCCCTGAACAATTTGTCTATAGATGTGTTGAATGAACCGTAGCCAGGATGTGTTTCAATATAATTCAACCTGAGATGAGTGATTCTTGCCTGTTGCGAGGCTGTACCTTACCGAATTTAAAGCAAAAAACGATTCGAATCAAACTCTCTGAAAAGGTGGCTTACTTTCGCCTGCATCAAATCGTTTTTTACTCCATATTCTGCAACCTACACCCTCTCATGACTGGAAAAAATCCCTCAAAATAGGTTAAAGAATGAAATCCTTGAGGTAGAGATTATGAATGGATTGAAATTTTTAGGGACACTGAGAGCAAAAAGATGCTTCTTCAGACCTTTTATGGGAGCAGTCTTGTTTTCGATCCTGTTTTCAGTGTTCATTCCTCATTGCTGGGCCGGCGGAAATGAGGATGAAGAGACCATTGGATATCTCAAAGAACTCAGCATGGAGGCCCTTCTCGATGTTGAGGTCACATCCGTCTCGAAGAAGATTGAGAAGCTCTCTGATGCTTCAGCAGCTATTTTTGTAATCACACAAGAAGACATCAGACGTTCCGGTGTAACGACTATACCGGAGGCGTTACGAATGGTTCCGGGGCTCCAGGTGGCAAGGATCGATGGGAGTAAGTGGGCCATTACTTCACGGGGTTTCAATGGCCGATTTGCCAATAAGCTTCTTGTACTCATAGATGGTCGGAGTGTGTATACTCCGCTCTACTCAGGCGTGTTTTGGGAGGTCCAGGACACGCTTCTTGAGGATATTGACCGCATTGAGGTTATTCGCGGACCGGGGGCTACACTCTGGGGTGCCAATGCCGTCAATGGTGTTATCAACATTATCACCAAAGAAGCAAAAGAAACACAGGGTGGTCTTCTTGCTGCTGGTATAGGGACGGAGGAAAAGGGATTCGGAAATGCCCGCTATGGTGGAAAACTGGGTGAAGACGCCTATTTCCGAATCTATGGGAAGTACTTCAATCGCGATGAATCCGCTGATGCCTTGGGTAATGATGCTGCTGATGAATGGGATATTCTGCGTGGGGGATTCCGCATGGATTGGAAGAAATCGGATTATAACTCCATCACTGTTCAGGGAGATACATATGAGGGTGATGCAGGGCAGACGATCACCATTGCCACTTTGACTTCCCCTTATGAGGAGACTCTTGATGAAGATGCGGAAATTTCGGGGAAGAATCTCCTTTTCCGGTGGAATCATGATATCTCAAAGACCTCCGAGCTTGTTCTTCAAACATATTATGATGGAACAGAACACAAAGAGAGTGTGGGTCATTTAAATAACGACACATTTGACATCGATCTCCAGCACAGATTTGCCCTCGGCAAGCAGCATGAGATTATGTGGGGAGTCGGCTATCGTTTTGTCCATGATGAGATCGATGGTACTTTCAGTGCTGTTCTCGAACCTGAGAGTCGGGATGATCATTTATACAGCAGTTTTATTCAGGATGAGATTGAACTTGTTAAGGATCGTCTACACCTTACCATTGGATCAAAGTTCGAGCATAATGACTATACAGGGCTTGAAATTCAGCCAAACGGAAGATTAATCTGGACACCGCATGAACGTCATTCCCTTTGGACTTCGGTATCTCGTGCGGTCAGAACTCCATCCCGGGCCGAACAGGACGGTCAACTCATTATCCGAGTTGTGCCCCCGGAAGATTCAATACCCCTTCCTACGTATTTAGTTCTGACAGGCAGCGAGGACTATGTATCTGAGGATCTTATTGCATATGAACTTGGGTATCGCGTACAGACAGCAGACAACTTTTCAATAGATATCGTGGCGTTTTTCAATGATTATGATGACCTTCGCTCCATTGAAACGGGAACGTACTCGGTAGAAGACTCATATATTCTCAGTTATGTGATCCCAGACAATAAAGTGAATGGAGAAACTTACGGCATTGAACTGGCAATGGATTGGCTGGCAATGGAGTGGTGGCGTTTCAAGACATCTTACACCTACCTTCAGATGAAATTACAGGCTGACAGTGACAGTCAAGACACATATTCGGACACGGTTGAGAATGAAAATCCTCACAATCAGTTCTCCATTCGGTCCTCCATGGATCTGCCCGGATCTTTTGAGTTCGATGTATGGGTCAGGTATGTGGATAACCTTTCAAGCCAGGATGTGGACAGTTATACCACCTTTGACGCTCGTTTAGGTTGGAGACCCCGCAAAAATCTCGAACTGTGTATTGTGGGACAAAACTTGCTTGATAAGCAACATCCAGAGTTTATACCTGAACTTCTCGATGTTTCAACCACTGAGGTTGAGCAAAGCGTATATGGCAAAGTCACATGGCATTTCTAAAGAATAGAGTAAAGATGAAGAGTTATTTCGATCTGTGCAAGCTGGTTTTTGACCGTGTTTTTCACAGAATTGGTCGGATTGTTTTGAAAGCCTTTAGGTTAGGGCAATTGATCCTGGCAATTACACTTGTATTTACCGTACAGAATCTCGGTGCTCAGCCTGAGTCATTTCAGGAATACCAGGTAAAGGCAGTGTTTCTTTACAATCTGACCAACTTCATTTCATGGCCGGAAGGGACCTTTGAGAATCAAAACGATCCATTAAAAATCTGCATTATCGGTGAAGATCCTTTTGGTGCTTTTCTTGACAAGGTCATCCATAATGAAACCATAAATGGAAGGCGTATTGTTGTAAATCGACTTACGGACAATGACACCTTTTGCTCCTGTCACATTCTGTTTATCAATTCAACGATGAATGAAGAACTGTCTCAAATCCTCCAAAGAATCAAAGAATGCAGTGTCCTCACAGTTTCAGATGTGCATGAATTCACTCAACTCGGTGGAATGATCAATCTGGTCCGAAAAGGGAAGCGGGTTCGGATTGAGGTCAATGTGGATTCAGCAAGGAGAGCAGGCCTGACCATCAGTGCAAAACTTCTGAAACTGGCTGAAATTATCAAAGATAAAAGAGTAATGAAGGGGGATTAAAGTTGAGGCTGCGGGACCTTCCAATCAGACACAAACTCAATTCAATCATACTCTTGACAAGTGCTCTTGTGTTGTTACTGACATCCGCCTTTTACGTCGTCAATGAACTGATATCCTACCGAGGCGGATTAATAGACAATATTTCAACCCTCGCTCAAGTGATAGGGATCAACAGCACAGCCTCACTGGCTTTTCAAGATCCGGATACGGCAAATGAGATTCTTACGGCTCTGAGTGCTGAACCGATTATCCTCCAGGCATGCATCTTCACTAAAAACGGTAATCTGTTCGCAACATATGCGAAGAATCAAGGAACTGTAATTTCATCGAAATACGGTGACCAGTCAGGACTGGACATAGAATACTATAGGAAGGTCGAATTTCTTCACATTGAGCAAGAGGGCTACCGGTTTTCAAAGGAGCATCTCGACTATGTGCACCCGATTCTACTGAATGGGAAGAAGATTGGAAAAGTTCACATCAGGGCTGATCTGAAAGGATTGTATTCGAGGCTGATATGGTTTGCCGGTATAATGGTATGCGTCATTTTAATATCCTTATTACTTGCTTACTTTATGTCCACAAGACTTCAGGGGATTATATCAAGGCCCGTATCCAACCTGGCTCTCACTATGGAGTCCGTATCGAAAGATAAAGATTACTCCGTAAGGGCGGAAAAGGAAAGCAATGACGAATTGGGGATCCTTATCGATGGATTTAACGAAATGCTGGCACAGATTCAGATTCGAGATAAAAGACTCAAGGAAGGGGTGGTCGCATTACGGAAGGCCAAAGAAATTGCCGAAGCTGCAAACCTTGCCAAGTCGCAGTTTCTTGCAAATATGAGCCATGAGCTGAGGACACCGTTGAATCATATCATCGGTTTTACAGAGCTCATTGTGGACAAGAAATTCGGAGATCTCAACGAGGTTCAGGAAGAGTATCTCAATGATGTGCTTCATAGTAGCAGGCACCTCCTTTCACTCATAAATGATATCCTGGACCTTTCCAAGATAGAATCAGGCAAGTTGGAGCTGGAATGCACGAATGTTGAAATCAAGACCCTTTTGGAGCAGAGCATAACTATGGTAATGGAGAAAGCTATAAAAAAAGGCATAGAGCTGTCAGCGAATACTGACGGTGTCCCATGGAGCATTGAAGCGGATGAGCGTAAACTGAAGCAGATCATATATAACCTTCTTTCTAATGCTGTCAAGTTCACTCCATCGGGTGGGGAAGTCTCCCTGACAGCAAAGTTGGTCTCCGGTTCAAGGCAAGATGAACAAAGAGATTTTGTAGAAGTCTCCGTGAAAGATACGGGTATAGGACTGAACCAGGAGGATTTAAAGATTATATTCGAACCTTTTGAGCAGGTCGAGAGTTCGGCGAGTCGAAAATATGAAGGGACAGGACTTGGTCTGTCTCTTACAAAGAGATTGGTTGAACTGCATAAAGGGAAAATCCAGGTGCAGAGTGACGGTGAAGGGATGGGGAGTAACTTTAGTTTTGTAATCCCTGTCTCACTCTCAGCGACCCAATTAGCCAATGAGGGGAGAAATGAATTATGACAGAGCATGGCACTGTTCTAGTGGTTGAAGACAATGAACTGAATATGAAGCTGATAAGAGGTCTTCTGAGTCTCGATAAGTATCAGGTTCTGGAAGCCACGGATGCAGAAACAGGAATACAAATAGCACGTGAGCACAAGCCGGATCTTATACTCATGGATATTCAACTTCCAGATATGGATGGACTAAAGGCCACACAGATAATCAAGGAAGATCCTTTGTTGAAAGCTGTCCCGATTGTTGCGGTAACTTCGCATGCCATGCAAGGGGACGATAAGAAGGCTTTTGATGCAGGTTGTGATGGTTACATCAGCAAACCCATAGACACAAGGAATTTCCTGACCACAATAGAACAATATCTTGGGAAGAATAAAGACAAAGGGCAATCCCTTGGAGAGAAAAATCCTATGTACAATCGTGAACCCTTTATTGTTGATGATGATCCGGATGAAAACCAAACTACTGACAGTGGGATTCTTTTCTGAAAAATGGTAACTGTTCACAGGTATTATCACTGATATTTTTGTGAAGTGAAAATGTACTATCACGAATACTCTGATCCTGGTTTCAGTTGTCAGGTGTCAGAAGAGAGAAAGAATAGAAATGCACCTCTTCGTTCAGGCATCATAGCTTTTTTTCGACATTAAAGTCCTCACTCTACACATACCTCTTCATTGTCGCTGTATTCTTTCTCGAACCTGAAATCCAAAACCAGATACCTGAAACCTGTGAACCTCGAATCCGTGAACGATTATGAAAAATGAAATATGATAAATGGAGGTCATACTGATGAATATCACTCCTTTCATTCCTGAAATGCATAGTAGGATATCATTATTCATTCGAACATATCTCTCTGGATGCAGCATCAGGATACTGTTGTTGGCATTGGCCATCATTGTTTTCTCTACTCAAAAACTGGAAGCCGCCCAGAAATTGCCTGCAGATCTGACCGAATTAAGTCTTGAGGAGTTGATGGATATTGAAGTCACATCGGTCTCAAAGAAGGTACAGAAGTTGGCGGATGCGGCCGCAGCGGTCTTTGTCATCACAGATGAGGATATTCGACGTTCAGGTGTTACAAGCATACCGGAGGCGATTCGTATGGTACCCGGTCTCCAAGTCGCAAGGATTGATTCTAATAAATGGGCTATCACCTCTCGCGGTTTCAACGGCCGTTTCGCCACAAAACTCTTAGTCTTGATAGACGGCAGGAGTGTTTACACACCGTTTTATTCAGGAGTCTACTGGGACCTTCAGGATACCTTGCTGGAAGATATAGAACGTATAGAGGTGATCAGGGGACCTGGAGCAGCCTTATGGGGTGCCAATGCGGTCAATGGGATCATCAATATCATTACAAAACATGCAAAGGATACTCAAGGTGGACTGGTTACCGCAGGCTTTGGAACCGAGGAAAGAGGTTTTGGCGGCGTTCGTTATGGCGGGAAACATGGTGATGATTTGTATTCCCGAGCCTATGTAAAGTATTTTAACCGGGATAGTTTTGTTGATGCATACGGAAATGATCAATCCGATGACTGGGATGATTTACGAGCAGGATTTCGCACTGATTGGGAAAGATCAAACCATACCTCGTTCACCTTCCAGGGGGATATCTACGATGGGAGTTCAAATGAAAAATTAAAATATGCCCACCAGACGCTCCTTTCAACAATGATAGAGGACCAAAAAACAGATGTGGCCGGAGGGAACCTTCTGGCACGGTGGAATAAAACATTCTCCGACTCTTCCGACATGGCGCTTCAAACTTACTATGATCGGACTGAAAGAGGAACCACAACTCTTGAAGAGCTGCGTGACACTTTTGACGTTGATTTTCAGCACCGGTTTGCCTTGGGAAAGCGACAGGAGATCATATGGGGACTGGGATACAGACTTACAGCCGACAATACTACAGAAAGTGAGGCCCTCACCCTTGATTCGGAAGACCGTAGTGACGGTTTGTACAGCATCTTTGCGCAGGATGAAATCACAATCATCGATAACCTGATTCATCTGACGTTGGGGTCAAAATTAGAGCACAATGACTACACGGGATTCGAGATTCAACCCAATGCAAGGCTTCTGTGGACGCCACACAGGCTTCATTCCATTTGGGCTTCTATATCTCGCGCAGTGAGGACACCCAACCGAGCAGAGCATGATGTCCATTTTGACAGCGAGTTTATAGAGGTGATTTCCGGTGCTCCTTCTTTTCTTGTGAGTCTCAACGGCAGCAGTGATTTTGACTCGGAGGAGGTACTTGCCAATGAACTGGGGTATCGTGTCATGCCCACGGAGTCTCTCTCAGTGGATATTGCTCTCTTTTATAACATTTATGACAACCTTCGTACCATAGAGGTGGAGGATATTGATACATTATCCTCCATCATTACACTCAATGGAGACAACAAGATGGATGGTGTTACCTATGGTGCGGAACTGGCGGCTGACTGGCGCGTTTCGAATTGGTGGCTATTAAAGATAGCATATACATATCTCCATATGGACCTGGATATGGATGAAGACAGCAGCGATACCACATCAGAAAGCATCGAAGGGTCAAGCCCAAAACATCAGTTGTCCATCCGATCTTCAAAAGACCTCGGCCGTAATACGGAACTCGATGTGTGGATCCGATATGTAGATGAATTGCCGGACCTGGACATCAAAAGCTACATCACCCTCGATGTCCGTTTGAGCCACAGGCTTTTAAAGAATCTCGAACTTTCAATCGTGGGTCAAAACCTTTTGGACAATCAACATGCGGAGTTCAGACAGGAGATCATTGAAATTCTCCCCATTGAGGTGGAACGCAGTGTATATGGAAAGATCACATGGAGATTCTAAATCCGTATCCGTTCACATACCCTTTACGTTGTTATAAAATTCATTTCATTGAAAAAATCATGAACTGTGAACAGATAACCATGAATGGATACGAGCGGTTGACATTACTCAACCGTGACCCCAGAATCAG